>CAIXFB010000298.1 GCA_903918595.1 uncultured Actinomycetes bacterium | reverse complement strand
TTTCGTAAACAGCCTGCATTCATACGCGGGCGTTTAGCTCGTCGCATCTCCGCGACGCTTGCGCATCTTCTTACTCCACACATCATCATCAAGTTTGCGCATAAATTTCGGATCGTCATCAGGTGCAACCGGGCCACGCTTGCGGCCAAATGGTGAGCCGTTAGCAGGCCAAACGCGCCCCAGGAGAAGCCATAGGGCGCCGCCGATGAGTGGCAGCAGCACGACGATCAGAAGCCAGACAAACTTGGGCAGGGTGCGGGTTTGGCCTCGGGGGGTTCGAGCCACGTCGATCACAAAGTAGATGTAGAACGCGACCGCCAACAGGATCAGAACAAACCTGAGCATGAACCCTCCCTTCGAGCAGCACTTCTATCTGACCTACAGAGTAGGCGAGGCCTCCATGATCGGCATCGCCAGATATCAGCGTACGGTGAGGCTATGGCTTCAGCTCAGGCACGGCGTTGGTTGGCGGTGCTCTCCTACACCTGGTTGCGCGTTCTGCTGCTCTTCGCGGTGTGGCTGCTTCTGCAGTTGGTCACGCCCCTGCGCGGCTGGCTCTCGGTGGTGGTCGCGCTACTGATTTCTGGGGTCATCAGCCTCTTTCTGCTCAATCGGCAGCGAGCGTCCATGAGTGTGGTGGTGGCGTCGTTCTTTGGCGGCATCAACGCGCGCATTGATGCTGCTACCCGGGCGGAGGACGACGATTCGGGGCTAGAGGTGTTAGCCGAGAGCGAGTCCGACGCCCAAAGCGATGCCATAGACAAGGAGCACCAGACCGGTTCCCTTGAGAACGACGATCAGAGCGGGACCAACCGCACCTGAGGTGATGGCGCGCACCGGGCCACCCGTCAGTGGCGCACAGATGAGCGCAAGCAGTGCCCACGCGGTCTGGGTGAAGGCCAACGTCACCACGACAGCTGCTGCAACCACAAGCAACGCCAGATAGAGCGAGCGGGTGCGCGCATCGCCCAAGCGCACAGCCAAAGTGCGTTTTCCGTGCTGTGTGTCGGTAGGGATATCGCGCAAATTGTTCGACACCAGGATTGCGCACGCGAGGGCGCCAACACCCACTGCGGCAATAACGCTATTCGGGGTGATGGTGAGTGACTGCACATAAAACGTGCCCACCACCGGAACGATGCCGAAAAAGATGAAGACGAAAACTTCACCAAGGCCGGCATACCCGTAGGGCCTGGGACCCCCGGTGTAGAGCCAAGCTGCCGCAATGGATGCAAGGCCAATGAGGAGAAGCCACCAACGCTCGGTGAGGATGACCAGCGCCAACCCGGCAACGGCAGCAACTGCGAACCACAAGATCGCCGCGCGCTTGACCGCGACTGGACTGGCTAAGCCCTGACCGACCAGCCGAACTGGTCCCACTCGCTTTTCATCGGTGCCGCGGATGCCGTCGCTGTAATCGTTCGCGTAGTTCACACCGACCTGAAGTGCGATCGCAACAAGAAGTGCAAGGAGTGCGCGCATAGGCAGAAACGCGTTGGCACCAATTGCCAATCCTGTTCCTACTGCAACGGGTGCAATTGCTGCTGGCAGAGTGCGGGGTCGCGCTCCCGCTATCCACTCAACTGTTCGGGCCACCGAGTAACTCCTCTTGAGCACGCTGCATGAGCGCGATGCGATCGATTTTGCCGTTGGGCAAGTACGGCAACCTATCCAGTGCAATCACTCGGCGCGGAGTTGCCGCCCGGCCAAGGCGGTCAGCTACCCGGGCCTGCAGGGCAGCTAGATCAACGTCACCCGTGCCGTGCGCCACAAAAGCAACCAGGACAGGTTCAGAGTGATCACTGCCCGCACTCACCACGGCAGCCGCTTCCACATGTGGTTGATCCGCGATGACTGACTCCACGGCAGAGACCGAGACGTTGACACCAGAAATGATCACGACGTCGTCCATCCGACCAATGATCGACAACATGGATTCGCCCAATTCGGTGCGTAGCTGACCGAGGTCACTGGTGCGGAATGCGCCATCGACAAAAACTGCGGCGCTCGCTTCTGGATCATCGCGGTACCTGCGCGCAATTGTTGGCCCGGATACAACCACGCGGCCGGCGCCAGTGTGATCGGGGTCAAGAATTTCAACGCCGACTCCGGGCAGAGGCACCCCGTCAATGACGCACCCACCAGATGACTCAGTCATGCCATAGGTGGTGCTGACCGAGATGCCAAGATCTCGGCACGTCTGGGCAAGTGATCTCCGTAACGGTGCACCGCCGATGAGTACCCGGGTGCAGGCGCGTAATGCCTCGGTGCCCCTTTCATCTGCCAAGAGGCGAGGCAATTGCGCAGGCACCAGCGAGGTGAAGACCGGGCTTCCCGTGTTGAGCGCCGCATCAATGGCGTCTGCGAACCCGTCTGAGGTAAATGGCCCGGCGCCACCGAGTGCGCTGATTGCAACCGGACTCACTCCTGATTGCAGCGCCCGCACCACAACGTTGAAACCGCCTGCTGAGGTCAGGGGGATGGCAGCGACCCAACAGGGCCGCAGGCCATCGTGGATGGCAGGGGCTGCGTGGGTCAGCGCGGCGGCGGTGAGTTCAACCCCGCGTGGATTTCCCGTTGACCCAGAAGTTGCCAGCACTACGGCGATCTCTGACTCGACCACGGGCTTCGAACCGAGAACGGCGCGCACCACACTTGTGATGTACGTGTCAGAAACGGTGGGTCCGGCGGTGGGAACGGGTGCGATCGCAGGGCCAGTGCCGTCGAGGGCGCGCTGGGCTTCGGCAAGCAGAACCTCAAGTCCGCGTGGCCCCGGGGGTACGGGCACGCGCACAAGCGGCCGGTCGCCAAGGGGCGCCTGCGCGTTAGTTCCCATTCGCACCTGACTCATCGTGCCGAGCGTAGGTGCTGGCGATAGCGTTCAGGTCATGGATACCCGTACCAAGTATGTGCTTCCCCCTGTTGTTGCCGAGGACTCACCGGCTTTCACCGATCCGGCTCACTCGTCGATCACCCCGGGTGCCG
>CAIXFB010000297.1 GCA_903918595.1 uncultured Actinomycetes bacterium | reverse complement strand
GTCTTCCACCAGCGCTGTGACGATTCCGGTTGTGCTGGAGAACATGATGCGGGTGGTCGAGAGGATGTTTGAGCGCGCAGTTCCCTGCGCCTGCAGCAGATCATCGAAGTTCCAGATCAGAAACACCACGGTCGCGGCGGCAGCTGCCGCACCAATCCACGACCAGCGCTTGGGCGCGAAGAAGACGGCGAAAACTCCCACTGCGAAGTACTTCAGGATCGCTGCGAAGAAGAGTCCGATGGCAGCAACGGTTCGGGTTGCCGGGCCCGTGCTTGGTGCTGCGAAGACGAGTAGGCCGGCGGTGGCGAGGGCTGCGATGAGGATGTCTACCGTGCCGCGCTCAACACCGAGCAGGACTGGGGGTGAGATCGCAAGCAGCGTGATTGCAGCAAGGGCCGCTGCGAGGCCAAGGTGTCCGCGCTGCCATTTGGCTGCAACGAGAACGCTCATCGCACCAACGAGTGCTACCCAGATCACTGCGAGGGCAACGCCGAGCGGCCCGGTGCTTTGCAAGCCAAGGCCCAATACTTCAAGAACACTGGAAGGGATGATCGTGTATGGCGTGAAGGGGCGACCATACGGATCACACGTGAGGATGTCTGTGCCATTCGCCATGCAATCAGCGGTCGCGGTGATGTAGGCGAGGTCAGCAAAGCCGGTGGTCCAGCCGAATACTGAGCTCTCTGTCGAGATGCCAAAGATCTTCCAGTCACCCGAGGTAATCAGCCACCACACGATGATCGAGGTGATCGCTGGTGGGAGCAGGCTTAGTGCCCACCTGCTGCGGGTCATCTGGTCACCACGTGAGCTTGGTCAGGCAGGTGTGACCCTGCGTGGCGGGGAAGTCGCTGCTCTCATCTGCTGGCCATGCGTAGTCGAAGCAGATGGGGGCGCTCGGATCGTTTGCTCGGGGGATCGATGCCCAGAAGTTGTTGATGGCGTTCATGTCTTTGCCGTAGAGGGCAAGGACGGTGGGCTTGACCTCGGCGAGCTTGGTGATGCCGTATTCATCGGTCAGTGTGGGCTCGAGTGTGATGCGGTTCTCCCCCCATAGTTGCATGCCGGCCGCCACATACAGTTCACGATCACCTTCAACCCACGGCCCATCAACCCAGAGCAGGATCTTGTCTTCGCGGGTGGTGTTATCGAGTAGCCACTCTTGGGAGTTGACGGCGGTATGGATTTTCTCCGAGATCGGATTGCTCGCATACGCCCAGGAGTAGGGGCTGAGGTAGTACAGGCCAAGATCGTCGCGGGAGTTTTGCAGGAGTTGCGCGCCGGCAAGGAAAGCACTCAGGCTCACGATGATCGCGATGGATTTGTTCGGCATGCGAATGTTGTGGGTTGCGATGACGATCGCTGTTAACACAAGAATGACGACGAGCCCGACGATGAAAGAGAAGTTGGGTGCGAGGAAACCTGCACCGATGATGACCGCGATGCCAAGGACTGCGGCGATAGCGAATGCGCGGGTGGCAGAAGGCTGGTCGGTTGGGGCGTCGTCGTTGTTCTGAAAAAGTTGCGAACCTGTTGCGAGCGCGAGAGCGATCAGGGCTGGTGGCCACAGCATTGCTTGATACATCGGTGCTTCGAGTGCGATCCCACCCATCATCGGCGAGAACACCAACATGAACGCGATGCTGGTGATCGAAATGATGAAAGCTTGTTGCGCGGCGATACTGCGCCGGTTGGTGAGCCACGCGGCGATGGTGATCACCAGGATTGCGGCAGGGACGAGCAGGGAGATGTCGCGCAACCAGACTGCATCGGGGCTGGCAAAGTTTGACAGCGTCATTTGCTGCGCGTCGAGATAAGAACCGAGCCAATCCAAAGTGGGGAAGATCGCTTTTCCGATGGCAAGGAAAGCGAGCATGGTCATGATCGTGGTGATTGCGGCAAGACCGAGATCAGTCAGGCGCGTGCGAATCGGGAGGCCGCGCAGGTGCGCTGAATGGAACATCAACGCGAGCCACAAAGTTCCTGCGAGCAGCGCGCCGGCGGGGTTGACCATTGCCAGCCAACCCATCGTGACACCAGCAACGGCAGAGGATGCTGCGCGCGGTGATGTTCCCAGCGCGATCAATACGGCTGTGCCGGCCAACACCGTTCCGGTCAGGTAGGAGTTACCCAAGTAGGAAAGGACAACTGTGCTGGTGGTGACGGTGGCTGTGAGGAACGTGGCGCTGACCCAGTTCATGTGGCGCTTGAGCAGCAGGTACGCACTCCCGGTGATCAGCATGAGGAGCAGCGCCTTGAACACCGCGAAGCCGATCCAAGGGCCAAGGAGCAAGGTCAGACCGCGCACGGGGGCGATGTAACCCAGGCGGGTCCAGAAGTAGGAGTCATCTGGAGCACGATCGGTGACCTCGTCGCCAAACAGGGCCAGGGAGGCGTAGAAGCTTGAATCAGGGGTGTCGAGGCCTGACCAGCGCTGGGCGATCAGGAAGACGATCGCGGTGAGCCCT
>CAIXFB010000296.1 GCA_903918595.1 uncultured Actinomycetes bacterium | reverse complement strand
GATGACATCGCTGCCGCTCTCGACTCAGCCGCGCAGCGCTGGCCCAATGAGCCACGATCGGAACTGGTCCGCAAACTCATCGTTCAAGGGGCCCGTTCTCTGGAGTTCTCAGCCGTAGAACGAGCGCTGGAAATCGAACTCGCCTTGCGTGAACTGGCAGATCTCGGTGATGCCTACCCGCCTGGCTATCTCGAGAAGTTGCGGCAGGACTGGCCTGAGTGATCGTCCTCGATGCCAGCGTGCTGATTGCAGCCATGCACCCGACAGATGCCCACGGGCGTGCGGCTGCGCGCATCATCAGGACCCATGCAGGACCGGGAGCTTTAGTCATTCATCCGGTGAATCTCGCCGAGGCACTCGTTGGCGCCATCCGCGCCGGTCAGGAAAAGCGGGTTCGGCGTGCGGTGCACCTTCTCGACCTGCAGATCTGCGCGGATGATGCGGATGCGCCATGGCGCTGGGCAAGCCTCCGCGCAACCACCGCGCTCCGGATGCCGGATTGCTGCGCCCTCGACGCGGCGCAACGCGAGGGTGCCCCGCTGGCAACCTTTGATGAACGACTCGCCACTGTGGCGCGGGGCTCTGGGGTGCAGGTTGTAGCCGTCTGATCCCTTGTCAGGCGGTGGGAACCCCGCACGTGACGTAGACTTGGCACTCGACGTTGACGAGTGCCAATCGAGGAGGTGCCCATGCTTGAGGAAAGACGCCTTGAGGTGCTGCGTGCCATCGTCGAGGATTTCGTCTCCACGCATGAGCCCGTGGGTTCGAAGGCCCTGGTGGAGCGGCACAGCCTGGGCGTTTCCCCGGCCACGATTCGCAATGACATGGCGGCTCTTGAAGACGAGGGCTTCATCACGCAGCCACACACCAGCGCTGGTCGGGTGCCCACCGACCGCGGCTACCGACTCTTTGTCGACCGACTCTCTGGAGTGAAGCCCCTGAGCTCAGCGGAACGCCGGGCCATCGAAAGCTTTCTCGGTGAGGCCGTTGACCTCGACGACGTCATGCAACGAACAGTTCGCCTTCTCGCCCAAGCCACCAAGCAGGTCGCGATGGTGCAGTACCCATCGCTCACCCGCAGCCGCGTTCGGCACATTGAACTCGTAGCTCTGAGCACAACGCGGTTGATGATCATCGTGATCGCAGACACCGGTCGCGTCGATCAGCGCACTGTGGAGAGTGCGGTTCCGGTCGATGAAGCACTGCTTGCCGATATTCGCTCGCGGCTCTCAGTCGCCCTCGTCGATAAGCCCTTCGCAAGTGTGGGTGATGAGCTCACCGACTTTGATCAAGCATTCGAACCGCTTGATCGCCCCCTGGTCACCGCGATCATCGCCGCAGCACTTGAGACTGTGTCCGAGCGAGCAGATGAACGAGTTGTGCTCGGTGGCACGTCACATCTTGCGCGTTACCAAGACGCATTCCCGCTTGCTATCCAACCTGTTCTGGAGGCGCTCGAGGAGCAGGTGGTGCTTCTTCGATTACTGGGTGAGGTACCCGCGGAATCTGGCGTCACGGTGCGAATAGGTGCCGAGAACTCGGTCGAAGGACTCTCGTCGACATCGGTTGTCACAGCGCGCTATGCCCGCTCTGATCAATCGATGGCATCCCTGGGAGTTGTCGGACCTACCCACATGGATTACGCCGGAACGATGGGGGCTGTTCAGTCCGTCGCCCAATACGTCAGCAAGATTCTTGATGGGCAATAAGCGTGGCAACTGACTATTACGGATTACTCGGGGTTTCAAAAGACGCTTCTCCTGAGGAGATCAAGAAGGCCTATCGCAAGCTCGCCCGCGAGTTACACCCTGACGTCAACCCTGATCTTGAGCACCAGGAGCGATTCAAGGCGGTGACCGCCGCATATGAAGTGCTCAGTGACCCAGAGAAGCGTCAGATGTATGACCTCGGCGGTGATCCGCTCAACAGCCGTGGTGGTGTGAATGGTGGCTTCGACTTCGGCGACATCATGGATGCGTTCTTTGGCGGTGGCACAGCGCAACGCGGCCCGCGAAATCGTGCTCGGCGTGGACAAGACGCACTGATTCGTGTTCAGGTTGACCTTGCCGATGCAGTATTTGGCTCCACGAAGGAAATAACCGTTGATACGGCAATGGCATGCGAGACCTGCGAGGCAACCGGTTTGGCCGCTGGCGCTGAGCCGATCACTTGTGTCATGTGCAAAGGCCGTGGCGAAATTCAGCAGGTGCAGCGCAGCTTCCTGGGCCAGGTCATGACCTCTCGACCGTGTCCGCAATGTCAAGGTTTTGGCACCACGATCCCTCATCCATGCCACGAATGTTCTGGCGAAGGTCGCGTTCGCACCCGCAGAACCATCCCCATTCGGATCCCGGCCGGTGTCGACACGGGTAATCGCATTCAGTTGCAAAACGAAGGTGAGATCGGCCCGAATGGTGGCCCTGCTGGGGATCTTTACGTCGAAATCGTGGTCGCATCTCACCCAGTCTTTGAACGTCGTGGTGACGAACTGCACTGCATGCTGACAATCCCGATGACTTCAGCGGCGTTAGGCACCAGTGTTGAGTTGGAGACCCTCGATGGCCCAGAAAAACTCATCATCGCCGCTGGTACGCACTCAGGAGAGTCACTCACAGTGAAAGGCAAAGGAGTGGGTCGCCTGCGCGGCAGTGGTCGTGGCGATCTGTTTGTGCACATGAATATCGCCACACCAACAGATCTCGATGCACAACAGGAAGCGCTGCTGCGCCAACTCGCCGAACTTCGACAAGAGCAGTCTGATCATCGACTCGGCAATCAGAGCGAGGGCTCAGGGGGGCTTTTCTCGCGCTTGAAGGAAGCGTTTAACTCACGGTGAGTGCGCCAGTATTTTTTGGGTCGCCAGAGGTTTTGCGCGGCGCACAGGTTGGTGGAACGGTCATCATTCATGGAGCTGAGGCGCGCCACGCGATCGCAGTGCAGCGCTTGCGCTCTGGTGAGCACATCGAGTTAGTGGATGGTGCTGGCTTGCGCGCATGTGGCCGTGTTGATGGCGCATCAACACCAGACACCTTGCAGGTGCAGATTGACAATGTCGTTGAAGAAGATCCTGGTCTGCCGCAGGTGATTGTGGTGCAGGCTCTGCCCAAGGGGGATCGAGGCGAGCGCGCGGTAGAGATGCTGACCGAAGTGGGAGTGGATCGCATCGTGCCGTGGTCGGCTGAGCATTGCATCACCAAGTGGAAGGCTGATCGCGAAGCCAAGTCGCATGCAAAGTGGGTCTCCACCGCAGGCGAGGCCGCCAAGCAAGCTCGGCGTTCGCGATGGGTTCAGGTTGATCAATTGGCAAACACTCCACAGGTCATTGAGTTGATGAATGAGTTCGACCTCACCCTCGTTCTCGATGAGTCGGCCACCGATCCGATCCCGACCCAATTAGCGTCAGAAGTGAAGAGTGTGGCCCTGATAGTGGGGCCAGAAGGCGGACTTTCACCCGGCGAACGAGCTGCTTTCCGTGCGGCAGGAGCCCAATGTGTCCGGTTGGGCCGCACAGTGCTCCGCACCTCCACGGCCGGGGTTGTTGCCGCTGCGGTGGTCCTCGCCGGGACTGCGCGTTGGGAACATGAGACCATTGCCGCGAAGGGTGATGTGAGTGACTGACTGTCTTTTTTGCTCGATCGTTTCCGGTGCGATCCCCGCGGACGTAGTGCTGCGCACTGACGAGGTCGTGGCGTTCCGTGACATCAATCCAGCAGCCCCAGTGCATGTGCTCGTGATCCCGGTGGAACACCACGCCACAGCAGCCGAGCTTGGTGCAGCAAATCCAGTCGCCGCAGCCGCGGTCCTCGCCGCCGCCGGAGAAGTGGCAGCACTCGAAGGCATCGCCGAATCCGGTTATCGCATGGTTTTCAACTCGGGTGCTGGTGCAGGCCAAACGGTGTTCCATGCCCACGTCCACGTTATGGGCGGTCGCGATCTCACCTGGCCCCCGGGATAGATAATCGACTATGACCCTTCCTGCTGACGTTCCCGCCACCGCGACCACGGTTCTTGAAGTACCTGGCTCAGTCCCGATGGTGTCACTGCTGGGTTCGGGTGATGAATACCTGCGCGCAATTGAGTCCGGATTCCCCGGTGTCGATGTCCTCGTGCGTGGCAACCAGATCACGATGACCGGCGCGGCGGATGAGGTAGGCACCCTCGACACGCTGTTGGCCGAAATGCTGACCGTTCTGCGCACCGGTCAGGCACTGACGGTGGAGTCGATCGAACGCTCGATTTCGCTCTTGCGCAGCGGCACGCGCCCGGCAGAAGTGCTCACCGCAAACATTTTGAGCAACCGTGGCAAGACGATCCGAGCCAAGACCCTCAACCAGAAGCGCTACGTCGATGCGATCGATGCGAACACCATCGTGTTCGGAATCGGCCCGGCTGGCACCGGCAAGACCTACCTAGCAGTTGCGAAGGCTGTACAGGCATTGCAGGCCAAGCGCGTGAATCGCATCGTGCTCACCCGCCCTGCAGTTGAAGCGGGGGAGCGCCTCGGCTTCTTGCCCGGCACGTTGTCAGAGAAGATCGACCCATATCTGCGCCCGCTGTACGACGCCCTGCACGACATGATCGATCCGGAGTCCATCCCACGGTTGATTACGTCGGGCACCATTGAAGTTGCACCGCTCGCATACATGCGTGGTCGAACCCTCAATGATGCGTTCATTATTTTGGATGAGGCGCAAAACACGTCCGCTGAACAGATGAAAATGTTTCTCACCCGGCTAGGTTTTGGTTCCACAATGGTGATCACCGGCGATGTCACCCAAGTTGACCTTCCCAGTGGCACCACCAGTGGGCTCCGAGTGGTCAACGACATCTTGGAAGGCATTGACGACGTGGAATTCTGCCGACTCACCTCGCACGATGTTGTGCGCCATAAG
>CAIXFB010000295.1 GCA_903918595.1 uncultured Actinomycetes bacterium | reverse complement strand
CACATCGGTGATGACGACGATTGCGCCTTCAGCCTGCAGTGTCCGTGCGTGGATGGCACCCATGCCACGTGCGCCACCTGTAATGAGTGCAACCTTGCCGTCGAGTTTTCCCATAGTGATCCCCTCCACTTGGCAGGGTAACCGCGCACGGGCCGCGTTGCTGTGCTGATCGGCACACTGCCCGGTCAGTTATGTGCAGATGCCGCCGTCGCAACAGGGCTGGATGTAATAGCACCGAGGGCAAAAGTCTTTACCGCCGCGACGTTCGAGGTCGACGCTTTCACACGCGGGGCAGGGCCCCGGCGCACCCATCATGAGTTGTTTTCTTTCACCTGCGGATTATGCATCGGATGCGTTCTTGCGGGCCTGATTGATGACTGTGGCGCCACTGACCAGTCCTTTTCGCCAGGGGGGAACACCGTCGATTTCTATTTCGAGACTGAAACTTAGGAAGGTTCGGATCAAAACGATGATCGCGAGAACTATGACGTTATCGAGTGTGGGTGCAACGGCGACGGTTCGAATGAGATCGCCGGCGACCAGGATCTCGAGGCCCAGCAGGATTGCGCCACCGAATGACTGGCGCATGATCTTGTAAGCGGAGGCGCCGCTTTTGGTGCGTATGTATGTGCGCAGTGATAGCACCACCGAGAAGATGAGGCCGGCGAACAAAGTGGCAGCGGCTAAGACTTCAAAAGCTTGGGCGACGAGCAGCATCACCTGGGTGTAGGTCTCCTCTTCCATGAGGAAGGTTTACACCCTTGGTGCTGAGGGATCTAGCGGCAGGTGCACTGCTGTTCGCGGGGCACATTGACCATGACCTCAGCGACATGCTCGCCACAGCCGGACCAGGTGACCTTGCCGCACTGGTGGCAGGGGGCGGGTGAACACATTGGCTTCTCCTTCGTTGGCAGTCCTGAAACTATACCCCAGGGGGTATATACCGCGCAAGTAGGTTGAGCGGAACTTTCTCGTACCGCACAATGATCCCTTGTGAGAGTTCCCCGGTGAATGCCACCCGCCGCTGGCTGCCGGCCTACCTACTCCTCGCCCTCATCTGGGGCTTCTCGTTCTACCTGATCATGATCGGACTCGAATCCTTCACACCCGTTGGCGTTGCTTTCCTGCGCATCGTGTTTGGCATGGTGACGATGCTGATCATCTCCGCGGTGACTCGCACCGCGCTCCCACCACGATGGTCCTGGAAGTACCTCTTTGTTGCCGCGATCGTCATGAACACCGTCCCGTGGATCATGTTCGGCTTCGGTGAGACGCGCGTGTCTTCAGCACTTGCCGGAATCATCAACGGGGCAACACCGCTGATGACGCTGCTCGCCATCTTGATTGCTTTCCCCGAAGAACGCCCGACCCGGCAACGCATCATCGGGCTGCTCGTGGGATTTGTTGGCGTACTCGTGGTGATCGGTATCTGGAACGGAATGTCGAGCTCGAGTTGGGTCGGCGTACTCGCGCTCCTTGTCGCAATCACCTGTTACGGAATTTCATTTCCGTATGTGCGCAGACACCTGAGTGGATCGCGTGAACACAGCGGCGACCCGACCCGAAAGCAGATCTCCCCGATT
>CAIXFB010000294.1 GCA_903918595.1 uncultured Actinomycetes bacterium | reverse complement strand
GAACGATTAGCGATCTCCCAGAAACCTGCATTCTGGAGAAGGCGCATGTCATCGATTTGATCGTCCAGACTCGGCTTGATCGAACGCTGCCCTGTATTCGTAGTGAGCATTACCTGCTCAACGCCACCGCGGCCGCGAAGGGCGAGGTAGTACTCGACCATGCGAGTGTCGTGGGCAACAACGACGGTATCCACAACTTTGGTGAGCTCATCGAAAACCCGGTGATAGTGACTGTTACCTATCACGCTGATCACAACATCGAACTCATCAGCTTGGCTGGGGTCTGTGAGAAGTTCATCAACGTTGCGGAATGTGATTCTCGGTTCATCATGTTCGTGATCGGCGTTGGTTGCACCACTCGTGGTGAACACCGTGACTTCAGCAATCTTTGCGAGCTCACGAGTTGTGGTGGTCGAGAAATCAGCAACACCGGTGCGTTGCGGAGCCCAAGGAGTTGCGATCGCAATCTTGAGCAGACGGCCACCAACATGACCACCTTGCCTTGGTGGCACCACATCAGCAGATTTGACGTTGTCTGTGACTTTCTTGCCTACAACAACTTCAAGGCTCGCGTGGCGATGGGCGCCTAGTTTGCGCAGTTGGCGCTCTCTCGTGTTCGCCTTGCCACGATGCTTGCTGATTGCCTTTGCGAGAGCTTTGGGATTCTTGGGATCAGCTAAAAATGACCCATTTCCAAGGAGTTCTCGGTGCGCGGGAATATCGGAGGCTACAACCGGAGCACCCTCACGGATCGCCTCAATCACTGGTAGCGAGAGGCCCTCATCAAAGGATGCGACTACCACCAGGCTCGCGCTCTCGAGCAGTTCGTGCATTTCATCATCGCTCAACCGTGCCGCATTGACCGCTTCTCCTGGGCGCATCGCAGCGGCAATGGACCAGTGGTGCACACGATCGTTTTGACCAGCCATGCCGAGCACCACCACATCGCGGGTTTCCTGATGCGAGGTTGCAGCACCAATTGCTGCTAGTGCCCCAAATGTGTTCTTGCGCGGTTCATCACCGGTCATCACAACGATCGGGCCGGAGTTAACGTCGTTCTTGTTTCCATTTAATCTGCTGTTGCTGTTTTGCAGTGCATCCTTTGGCAACACATCCCGTGGCCAGGCAACAACGGATTCAAAAGCTTGCGGACCATTGGTGGTGCGGCCGAGCAGCGTTGCAAGTTCACGTTTGGCGAGGTGTGAAATACACACATAGTCGCTATAGAGCTTGAGGGCATCGAGGTTTGCTGCGTACTCGGTGCGCGCTGCCATATGCCGTAAGTAGATGGTCGGGTAGTGCATCGGAATGAAATCGAACACCACCGCAAGGGTGTAAGCGTTGCTGTGCAAGATCGGAATGATCGGATCGGCGCTGTGGGTCATCGGCGAAGGTTCGATGAACACGCTGTACCGCGAGACTGAGGCTTCATCAATGCGCGTGATCAACTCGCACTCCCCCACCAACTCAGAAGGCAGAGCGTTCAATCCTTTATCGATCAACAAAGTGATGCGCTCGTCTTCGTGGGTTTCCTTCAGTCCGTAGAGCGCAGCCAGTGCAAACCGGCCGATTCCGCGAGTGCCGAAAGCAGGGCTTTGCAGGGCACGGGCGTCGAAGAGAATTCGGTGACCGCCAGCCCAGGTGGGGTTGATCGGGGGGTTGGCAATACGAATTCGGGTGCGAAGTGCTGCCCGCGTACGACCAACTTCATCGTCGTGGTTGTCCATCCGGGCATCGAGATCTTCATCGGAATCGAACAGGTTGGCAGCAAGCCACTCCCTGGCCACCTGTTCATCCGATTCGTTGAACCCGCGAAGGTCAAAGCCGCGCTCAGGCAGCGGTGGCCGGCGCTCCTCGGTGATCCAGGTGACCCGATCCT
>CAIXFB010000293.1 GCA_903918595.1 uncultured Actinomycetes bacterium | reverse complement strand
GGCAGTTCCCGGCGCGGTCATCATGGTCGGTGAGCGCGCTGCTGCAGTTCCCGGCGCATTCACCGCTGTCGCTGATCTAGCAAAGAGCACAGGCGCTGCCCTTGTCTGGGTGCCACGACGTGCGGGGGAGCGCAGCGCACTCGATGCCGGCGCGCTCGCAGGTCTGCTGCCCGGTGGACGCCCGCTCACCGATGCCACAGCGCGTGAAGAAGTTGCCCGCATCTGGGGAATTTCAGCTGAGCGTCTGCCGCAACCGGGCCGCTCCGGTCGAGCACTGCTCGAAAATGCAGCGCGCGGTGATTACGCAGCACTGCTCATTGGTGGTGTTGAGGTTGATGACCTACGCGATGCCGATCTGTTGCGCGCAGCACTCGAATCCGAGACGAGCGTCGTGGCAATTTCCACCCACCACAACGAGGTCACGGCCGCTGCCGATGTTGTTTTCCCATCCGGTGTGGTCACCGAGAAATCTGGAACCTTCCTGGACTGGGAAGGCCGGCCGCGCCCATTCGGTCAGGTCTTCCACGAGGCACTCACCACATCAGATGCCGGCGTGATCTCCGCCATCGCTGAAGTGATGGATGCAACTGTTGAGGGCAGCGTCACGGGTATCCGCGGTCAGATCGGTGCATTGGGTCCGTGGCGCGGTGCTCGCACCACGCGCACTGCTGTTGCAGCGAAGCCGCCAGCAACTGGCGTTCGGCTCGCAACCTGGCGCCAACTTCTTGACCTCGGCCTGATGCAATCCGATGAGCCGCACCTTGCTGCAACCGCGCGCCCCACAGTTGCGCGGATGTCTGCAGCAACAGCAGCTGCGAACGGCATCACCGAAACTGCAACGCTCACTGGCCCCGCCGGTGCGATCTCCCTGCCGGTGGAAATCACCGAGATGGTGCCAGATGTGGTGTGGGTGCCCATGAACAGCGAAGGCTCAAGGATTTACCGCGACCTCGGCCTCGGCTTTGGCGATGTTGTCCAGATCAGCGCGGGAGGACGGCCATGAGCGGTTCACAGTTCGGCTTGTTCGGCAACGATCCGTGGTGGCTCGTTATCGGCAAATCCGTAGCGGTCTTCGGGATGCTCGTGCTGCTGACCCTGTTCACCATTTGGTGGGAGCGCCGGGTTGTCTCGCGTATGCAGAACCGCGTGGGCCCGAACCGTGTTGGCCCCTTTGGTTTGTTGCAATCGCTGATGGACGGCTTCAAGCTCGCTTTCAAGGAAGAGATCCTGCCCAAGTCTGCGCACGTAGGCGTGTACTGGATTGCCCCCGTAATTTCGGCAACGGCAGCGTTCGTTGCCTTCGCCGTGATTCCCTTCGGCCCCACTGTCTCGATCTTCGGTGTGGAAACTCCACTGCAACTCACTGACTTCCCGGTCTCGGTGCTCTACGTCTTGGCCATCGCATCGATCGGCGTGTACGGATTGGTGCTCGCCGGTTGGGCGTCGGGTTCCACCTACCCGCTCCTTGGTGGCCTTCGTTCAACCGCGCAGGTGATCTCTTATGAAATCGCCATGGGCCTGTCCTTCGTGGGTGTCTTCTTGTACGCCGGCTCGATGTCCACCTCAGAAATCGTGATCGCGCAAGAGCCGATTTGGTACGCCGTCATTCTGTTGCCGTCATTCTTGATTTATGTGACCTCAATGGTCGGAGAGACCAACCGCGCACCCTTCGACCTCCCTGAAGCAGAAGGTGAACTGGTCGGCGGCTTCCATACCGAGTACTCCTCACTGAAGTTCGCGATGTTCTTCCTCGCGGAATACATCAACATGGTCACCGTTTCCGCGCTCGCCACCACGTTGTTCCTCGGCGGGTACCTGGCGCCGTGGCCACTCTCCCTTTGGGAGTCGGCAAATACCGGTTGGTGGCCGGTCCTGTGGTGGCTGATCAAGGTGCAGCTGTTCATCTTCTTGTTCATCTGGCTCCGAGCCACGCTGCCACGGATGCGCTACGACCAATTCATGAAGTTTGGTTGGAAGATCCTGATTCCGATTTCAATCGTGTGGATCTTCATCATCGCCATCGCCCGCCTGTTCCGCGACTCCGTGTCGGTGACCAACACTCAGTTGCTTGTTGGCGGCGCAATCGTTATTGCGGTGCTGCTTATCGGATCGTGGCTGTTCCAGCTGCGCGCGGATAAGCGTGATGCCGCAGCCGAACTCGAATTGAATGAACGCCGTGCCCGGCCATTCGATGCCAATGCCGGCGGCTACCCGGTTCCTCCGCTGCCCGGCGAGCGTTTCGAATACACCTCACGCCGAGCAATGGCCGCAGGGGTTGTGGTGGCCACCACCACGGTCGCGGTTGCCGCCCCAGAAACCACCAACGAGGAGGCACCAGATGCCTGAGATGCCGCAGGTGGTCCGCGGATTCGGCGTGACCTTCAACACGATCTTCAAGAAGGTGGTGACCGAGCAGTACCCCGAGGACTCCACCAAGTACCCACCGAAGCCGCGTTTTCATGGTCGCCACCAACTCAACCGTTGGGCAGATGGTCTCGAGAAGTGCATCGGGTGCGAGCTGTGCGCATGGGCCTGCCCGGCCGATGCGATTTTCGTGGAAGGTGCCGAGAATTCAGAGACCGAGCGGTTCTCACCCGGTGAGCGCTACGGCCGCGTCTACCAGATCAACTATGTGCGCTGCATCTTCTGCGGGCTGTGCATCGAGGCGTGCCCCACTCGCGCACTCACGATGACCAACGAGTTTGAGCTGGC
>CAIXFB010000292.1 GCA_903918595.1 uncultured Actinomycetes bacterium | reverse complement strand
GACCCTGGAGGGCGAGCTCCGAGACAGCGGCGCCGAGGCTGATTCCTCGTTCGGAGCACCTCACCCGCGCTGCAGCCAGCACACGGTCATCAAGATCCAGCGTGGTTCGCATCACAGCATCGTATCATCAGCGCATCAGAAAAGATGTTGGTTCATTCGGTAGGAACCGCCGTATAACGCCCAGCGCGCACAACACCCACCTCGCTGGACCATGCCGCGATCGCGTAGTGCGGGAAGTACTTGTCCTCGAGCACTTGCCAGATTCGCTCTGCTACTGCTTCCGAGACCAGGACTTCCACGCGGATGTTGCCGCCCTCGATCTCACTCACCCGGCGCCCTCGAGGACCGTGTCCGCGTGCAGCGGTAATCGTCCAACCGCGCGCCCCTGCAGTTTCCAGATCGCCAAGCAACCGGGATTCAAGAACCGATTCGGCAACAATCGTGATGCATGTGATGGGGGTCAATGCGGTCATGTGAACACACCTGCCAATTCCTGGGCCATCCACCAGTAGAGCGGAATGCCGATGATGAGGTTGAACGGGAATGTGATGCCCAGGCTTGTTGTCAAGGTAATTCCTGGATTAGCTGACGGCAGCGCAAGCCGAACAGCGGCTGGGGCAGCGATATAGGAAGCGCTGGCGCAGAGGACTCCCAGCACCATGGATCCACCCTGCGTCATGCCGATCGCGAGCGCACTTGCCACGCCCACAGCACCGGCTGCCACCGGAAAGACAATCGCGAACAAGACGACGCCCCAGCCCGCCGTACGAAGATCACCGAGTCGCCGGCCCGTGAGCACGCCCATCTCCAACAGGAAGAGCGTGAGCACCCCTGTAAACAGCGAGCCGAAGAACGGCTCAACGCGCTCGAATCCGATCGGGCCGGAGAGCACTCCGATCACCACACCACCGGCAAGTAGTAACACCGAGCGACCGGTCACTACCTCGCGTAACACCTCTGAAGTTTTTGCTCCACTCGCCGCCTTTCCGGCAAGGAGTAGGCCCACGAGGATGCCGGGGACTTCGATGATCGCCAGAAGCGTCACGACATAACCCTCGTAGGCCACCCCCAGGGTGTCGAGGAAGACCAGGGCTGCGGTGAACGTGACCAGCGATGTGGATCCGTAGTGCGCTGCCATCGCACCTCGGTCGACCGAGTTCAACCGAGTCATCACACGCAAAGCGAAGAATGCAGCGACGGGGATCAGTAATCCGAGCACGATGGAGAGCACGATCGGTGACGCCACTTCCGCGGGATCCGCGTCGCGCAGAGCCACACCACCCTTGAGACCGATCGCGAGCAGCAGGTACATCGCGGTGGCCTGGTAGACCGCATCAGGTAAACGCAGGTCAGCTTTAAGGCGAGCAGCAGTGACGCCCAAAATGAATGCAAGTACCGGGACGGACAGCAGACTCCCGGTGATCACATCCGAGTTCATCCCTACCCTTTCCTAACCACCAACGAGAGAACACGCAGTTTGAATTGCTGCAGTCGATGCAGCAGCCGCTGCGGTGTCTTGAGCGCCTTCAAGATCTTGCAAGGCGGTCTCTAACTGCGAGAGAAGACTAGCCGCCCCAGCTAAGGAGGGATCAGATGCCAAGGCTTGGTCCACACTGCCCAGCGCTGATTGCAATCCGGCGGTTGCCTGATCAACGGATGCGTCCGGTGACCAAGCAACGGAGGCATCAGAACAGGCCTGAATGAGTACCTGCGCGGTGGAAACCAAAGACTGCGCTTGATCGATTGCATCCTGTGCTTGGCCGCACCCGGTAAGGAGCAGACCGGCACCCAGCGCTCCTGAAACTGCCTGCATTAACTTCGAGCGTAATTTCATGTCGCTTCCTTCATCTTCACGAGTTCGGTTGAACGTACGGAACATTTCCACAGACCGGTCGGTGCGTTCACCGAGACCACATCGCCGGGCTTGGCCCCGATGAGTGCTGAACCGACCGGGGATGTGACGGAAATTCTTTCATCGTCGAGAAATGCTTCGCGGGGGTGCACAGGACGCACCCACTCCTCTGATCCATCAGCCAGGGTTACGAGAGCTCGGGTGCCGAGGGCGATG
>CAIXFB010000291.1 GCA_903918595.1 uncultured Actinomycetes bacterium | reverse complement strand
GTGTCACCTTGAGCATTCGCAGGTGTTCCCGACTAGGAAAGGGATGTACCAACAACAAGGCCCGCCATGTGGAGTGCGTTCACCTTCATAGCTTCACTCTGCCCATGAGTGGTTCGAGTGACATGCGAACAGCAACGCGCTCCCAACGCCACGTACCCGGTGGTGGAGAAAGTTCCCGCGCTAACGATCGGTCCCACTCACGTGGATGCTTATTCGCGAGGTTCCACGCCTCGACGAACGTCCGAGCCACATTTTCTGTTGCAGCGTCAATCGCTGGCCGAACCTGCGTTGCAAGGTTCGGTGGATTACCAACCGGTGCTGTCGAGGGGCGGGACTCCCACTGTTGTAACAAGGTCCTTTGAATGAATTTGCTGCCTTCGAACTGAGCTTGAATAAACTCGCGTGCTTCACGCTCAGGAATGCCCTGTGGTGTAACTAACGCTAGGAATGCTTCTGCAGCTTGGGCTTCACGCACGGGGTCATCGACAGGAGATCCAGATGCCCGCTTTGATGCTGCAACAGGAATAGCAATTGCGAGTCGTTCGTTCACGGCATCGACTAAAGACGCTGCCACTCGATTGGATTGAGGGGAATACTCGGCCTGAGCGTGACTTGGCGCGAAGGAACCCACGGTCAGAAACACGAGAGCGCTGACTGCCACTAACAGCCACGAGGTCAATCTGCGCATCAACTCATACCATTTCTCATTGCGTTGAATTTCGTTTTACAGACTTCACCAATGCCTGATGGACACAAACGAACCAGTTGGTCAAGGATAGTCCGCACGTGATGCCCGTGAGGGTGGCAAGAGAGATTCATCATGTAATCGGTCCGGAACCCCCCCTCTTTTGCGGGGGGCGGTTTACTCAATGTGGTTGACTTTTCGCCCTAGCATCGCAATATGCGAAATCGACTCATTCTCACCATGACTTTGACAGCCACCTTTTTCTTCACAGCGGCATGCGGGAGTTCAAATGACGCCGCTCCCACCGATGACCCAACTACCCTTGCCACCGTACTGATCAACCAATACGGGAAGGCCATCTTCGAACGTGATCAGGAAACTCTGGGAGAAATGCTTTCCGATGCCTTCCTGTTGCGTCGCACCGATGGCACCGGCTACACCCGCGAAGGGTTTATCGACGCCCTTGCCGAAGGGAGTGACTATGAACTCGTGGGCTACAAGGTCACCGATGTCACTGCGCAACAGGACGGTGACATTCTGGTCACAACGTTCACCGAAGATGTCGATGCCATTGAAAACGGTACATCGGTGACTTCCGAACCGAGTCCGGCACTTGTCTCCTTTGTGGGCTATGGCACCACCAAGACTGGAACATCGGAAATTTCCACGATCCTGTGCGCGACTGCGCCTAATAATGCTGCCCTGATTCGCCCAGACTGACCGTAGCCAACAATCAACATTCGCGGCTGCCGCTCGACCATGACTGTTTCCATGGCGCCTACGGGATCGGAATCAACAAGCACTGCTTCTGCAGAAAGGCCTAGTGCCTGGATTTTTGCTACCGCTTCAAGCGCGAGGGGCGCAAGATCATCAATAACAGCAGCCTCCGTGGCGCGGTACTCCTCACCCATTCCTCCAGCAGGGGCCACTCCGCACACCACCAGGATCGTTTCCTCCAAATCACGAGCAAACCCAATGGCCGCATCAAGTGCCCGCTGAGCGCTTTCTCCACCATCAAAACCCACAGCAAGAGTCACTGTTCGTCACCACCTTCAGAAATCGGAACTAGATCAGGGTTCGCCACACTTGGCTTTTCTTGCCAGAAAGCAGTGTTCTTGAGGCGCGAGGCCACCATGAAGATCCCGCCCACAAGGAACAGGAAAATACTGATGACCAAGGGTGGACCAAGGCCAAACCAGGAAACCCCTCCGTAGGAGTTTGCCGGATCCGCCATTTCGATAACAGATAAAACAAGCAGCCAGATCAGCATGATTGCACCGACAACCGGGCCCACGCCAATCAAGAGAAATCCACGCACACTTTTGAACAACAACTTTCGATAGTAGATCGCGCACGCAAATCCGGTGAGCGCGTAATAGAAGGCGATAAGTAGCGAGAGGGCAGAGAGTGAATCGAACAGGGCATTCTCGCTGATCAAACGAACCACGACGTACCAAATGATGGCGATGATCGCGACCCACCATGTTGATACAGCGGGCGTGCGGTGTTTTGCCGAGATGCGTCCAAAGTAACTCGGAATCGCGGTACGTCGAGCCATGGACAGGGCAGTTCGTGATGCAGGGATGATTGTCGTTTGGGTCGCAGCGATTGCAGAGATGGCAACCGCGGCCAGCACAATCCAGGAAAACCCGCCAAGTGCTTCGGGGGCAATCAGGGCGAAGATCATCTCTTCTTCTCCTGCCCTATCGGCAAGGAAACCAGGCCCAACAAGCATGAGAACCGCAATGGCGGTTCCCAAATAGGTAATCAGCAGAATGAATGTGGAGACGATTGCCGCACGGCCGGGCGTACTGGAGGAATCCGTTGTTTCTTCGTTGAGGTTAACCGCAGACTCCCAGCCCCAGTATGCGAAGACTCCGAGGAGGAGTCCTGCACTGAGTCCAGCAGATCCCACGGCAAAGGGATTCAGCCATTCAAGTGTTGGCATCTGGGCACCGGGCAAACCTTGACCAGTAGCGCCCTTATAAATCGCAAAGATTACAAAAATTAAAATCGCAACGACTTGCGCAATGTTGAGCACTGTTTGAATTCGCCCCGACACCTCTGTTCCTGCCACGCAGATCCAAGTCATCAACACAATTAGCGCAATGGCAAGTACGAGTACCAGCGTGTTGTTCGCCGCCAATTCATCTTGCCCCACCATGAGCAAAAGGAACCGAACTCCAACATCGGCTAGGGAACCGACAACCAAGATTCCGGTCATCGCGATGGCCCATCCACCCATCCAGCCCAACCATGGGCCCATGGCCCGAGTGACCCACGAGAAGGTCGTGCCGCAATCCGAATCTACGCGATTGAGAAAGTAGAAGGCACTCGCGATCAGCAACATGGGAATGAATGAAGCGAGCAGAATGCCTGGTGCGGCCACGCCGACCAGAACAACGATCGGGCCTAGCACAGCGGCCAACGAATATGCGGGTGAAGTTGCGTTCAGGCCAATCGACACAGCGTCGACGAAACCGATAGCGTTCGATTGAAGTCCGGGCTGAACTACCGGTTGTTGTTGTGAATCAGCCATATTCATATTAGATCCCAGGGCGTGAACATCGTCATGCTAAACCTGCATTCCTGAAAGGTAACCCATGAACGCTGATTGAGTGCTGGCGCTCTTGCAACACACTTGATGCATCATCTCGGCTCGATCGGTCCCGGAACAGTTCCAAGTCCGCCGATGACATGCTCCATGTGATCACACCATACCCACCATTTGGTTGGGTGTGGTTGCCGCATGTCACTTCGATTCCCGACCTACTGTCTAGAAATGCGCAATCGGCTCCTTCTCACGATCACTCTGGCTGCCTCCTCTCGGAGGCGTATCTGTTGCGTCGCACCGATGGGAGTGGCTCTAGCCGCCAGGGATTCATGGATGCACTCGCCGACGACAGCGATTACGCCTTCGTTGACTACTCGATTAACAATGTCAGTGCTCAACAAAACGGCGACATCGAGGAAGATGGTAGTTCAGTAATCTCCGAACCCCACCCATCTTTGGTTACCTTGGTTCGCGTTGATGGCGAATGGGAGCTGGCCTCGGACGCATTCTTTTCACGGTAATCGCAACCAGCCAAAGCTTGGTGCCACTTTCGAAACGACGGGGAACGTCCAGCTCCGCGTTCAAGCGGCGGGTGTGGGGCCACGAAAGTTCTTCGCGGCCCCACGCAGAATTACTCGCCAGCGATGTTGACTGCCTTGTCGAGACCCTTTTCAAGATCTGCGACGGCCGCACTGACGTCGCCCTTGTCAATGGCACGACTTGCCTTCTTGGATGCGCGCGTGAGAGCAGCGTCGATGTCGGTGTCGATTGCGTCGACCGCGACAGCGAGCATGGCCGCCTCGCCGGCATCAAGGAACTCGCCGAGCTCCTTCATGTCTTTGCGGTTGATGCCACCAGCGAAGTGTCCGATTGCACCAGCAACTACACCGACGCCTGCAGCGCCACCAGCAGAAGCGGCGATGACAGCAACACCTGCGGGTGGGAACACTGCACCGATGATGGCACCAGCAACGATGCCTACGCCTGCAGCGACCTTGCCGGCGTGCGTGGTCTCATGCACGTGCAGCTTGCCCTTGGCGTCCTTGGAAACGATCGCTGCGGTGAGATCGCGGATCTCGCCAGCGGACTTGATCGCCTTGAGTGCCTCGAGATCAGCAAGTGCATCGTCCTTCGATGCGTAGCTGGCCGCGTAGAGCACATAGGTCTTGTCAGACATGAATTCCCCTTTTTACCTGTAATGAAGTGTGCCTTTGATGGCGCACGATTTTTCTAGGGTACGAAAATTTGTACAAAAAGTCTAAAAACGATCCTGGCGGGAGGAATTGCCCCTTTCCCATGGGACTTTTCTCAGCTAGAAGACGACTGCGCCGACGGTAAGGTCATCGAAGCCGAAGCCTGCCAGCGGTGCCGAGTTGATGAAGAGAATCTCGCGCCAGCCTGTTGGGCGAGTGACTCAGTCGTTTGCAGTGAGGTGGCTCCTCCAATGGACTTCACCAGGGGTGACGTGGGCCATGATTGGCACGTGAACTAGGGGGCAGTACGCGGATGACAAATGCTCAGCGACGCATAACCCTCGCTATATCCGTCATCGTCGGCCTGACCCTGCTGGTCATCACTGGACTGACCTTCCTTGTCCAGCCTTTGGCTGAGGACCTCGCACTCTCAGACCAAGCCACGGAGGATGCCTTGGTGGCACCAACGATCGCGTCCCTCCTGGTGGTCTTCATCGCCGGACGCGCCGGCGACCGATTCGGCCAGCGGCGAACCATCATGGTGGCGGCCGCAGTCTTCACCACTGGTGCCGCGGTGCTCGCCTCCGCGCAGACGGAGAACGGTGTGATCGTTGGTCTGGCCCTGTGCGGAGCCGGCGCCATCATCATCCAAGTAGTGGCCCTGAGCCTGCTCCAGCGCACAGCACCCGACGGCAAGGCGCATGCGGCGGCATTCACCACATACGGGACGGTCTTTCCGATCGCATTCCTGATCTTTCCGATCGCAACCGCGTACCTTCTCGCGCTCGTCGACTGGCGATGGGTTCCGGTCCTCTGGGCTATCGCCGGCATCGTCATCGTCGTCGCTTCGATGCTCATGCTGGACCGGGATGAAGCGCGGGGATCCTCTGGGGAGTGGTTGAGCCCTATCCTCGCTGGCATCGCTCTGACGGCGGGCACGCGATTACTCGACGAGCTCGGCTCGAGACCACCTGATGGTCGCACACTCATCTTCTGTGGTGCGGCGTGCGTCGTAGCGATTCTGGCTCTGATCGTGGTGATGAAAAGGGCGGCCAACCCCGGCTTCTCGCTGCGCCCAATACGGGAAGTCATGATGTGGCCGCTGATGATCGGTGTTGGACTCGTGACGCTCATCCAGATCCTTACCTATGTCACCATTTCCATCGAGTACCTGTACGAGATGACACCATTCCAGGCTTCCCTCGTGATCGCGCCGGCTCAACTGGGTGCAATCATCGGAGCAAAGTTCGTGGCCGGACGGGCCATCAACCAGTGGGGTGTCGAACGATCTGGACGCGGCATGTTGCTCGCGACGGGGGCGGTGATGCTCCTGCTCGTTGTGATGCAGCCATCAACGCCCGTGTGGTACTAGGTTGCTGTGTCCACACTATTCAGTCTCACGGGCATGGCAGCGCTGACAATCCTGAACCTTGACATCATGGGGCGCGCTCCAGCAGAGCGCACTGGAGCGGTATCCGCCTTCCGCACAGCGGCGAGCTCAATCGGATCCGCCCTCAGCATGGCTGTGCTGGGCGTCGTCGTTCTATCGAGTGTGACGATGTCCGCCGGTGTATCCGACGTCGATGACGCGGAGCTCATCGAACTCACCACAGCCCTACGACTTGACGGGATTCTGGGGTTCATCATCGCGGTCGCCGGATGGGTCTTCCTCTCCGCTTCGGCCCGTCGCAGTCGGACCAAAACTGCGGTCGTCAACCCCCAGGTCAACAGTTCATGAAGCGACGAGCACGCAGAGATACCCTGCTGGTATGACTCCGCCCACGCTGCGAGTACGAGGCGTTGATCGGCTCATCGATACAACCTTGGTGATGGGCGTGGTCAACGCGAGCCCAGAGTCCTTCTCGGATGCGGGCCGCTTCTCCACTCTTGATTCCCGGCTCGAACTGGCCGCCACTTTGATCGAGGAGGGGGCTGATGTTCTCGATATCGGCGGCCAGTCGGCGATTACCGGTGTACCGGAGATAGACGCTGACCTGGAGAACGAGCGAGTGATTCCGATCGTGGAGTGGATTCGCGCAACCTATCCCGACGTTCTCATCAGTATTGACACATACAAACCGCGGGTGGTCGAGGCATCCTTGGCTGCGGGCGCAGACATCATCAACGACGTGAGCGGTCTGCTCTATCCGGAGGTTGCCGCCTTGTGCGCACGCAGTGGCGCGGCGCTCGTGGTGATGCATACGGCCGCGCCGCCGAAAGTGAGAAAACAGGACGCCGATCTTTACGGCGATATCGGGGCTGAGGTGCGCGACTTCTTGACAATGAAGTCGGACGAGGCGGTGGCCCTCGGCGTCCCCCGCGAGTCGATCATCCTCGACCCCGGTCCGGACTTTGCAAAAACTCCCCATCAAACTTTAACTCTCCTGCAGGAGATCGCAGGGGTGCGAGCACTTGGGCGACCGGTGCTGTTGGCCCTGTCGCGCAAGGACTTTCTCGGTGCGATCACGGGGCGCTCGCCTCGAGCCAGAGGAGCAGCTACCGATGCTGCGATCGCGCATTTCGCAGCTGTACCTGGTGGCATCGTGCGAGTCCATGATGTCGCTGCTGCCCTTGACGTTATTGCGACCGTGGAGGCACTCAACGGACTCCGTGACATCGCCGTCGATTACGTACTTCCAGATGAGATTCGGCATGAGCCCCGGCAAGCCTGACGTGACCGATCCGTGGATCACGTCCGCCGACGATTGGCCGTTGGACTTGTTGCTCGAACTCAAAGGTGCGACCCGCATCGCGGTGGTGATCCCCGCTCGGAACGAGGAGTCAACGATCGGTGGAGTCGTCCGGACGATCCTTGACGAACTCGCTGCACTCGTCGATGAAGTTGTCGTCATGGACTCGCTGTCATCGGATCAGACGGCGCGAGCAGCGGCAGAGGCAGGTGCGCGTGTTCACTCTGTAGGTGAGGTCAGGCCCGAGCTCGGTATCCGCGCAGGCAAGGGTGAGGCCATTTGGAAGTCGCAGTTCGTAACGAACGCCGACGTCACGGCATTCATCGATGCTGACCTGACGGAGTGGGGCCCGCACTTCGTGCGAGGTGTCGTCGGGCCACTGCTCGCCGACCCGCAGGTGCAGTTATGCCGCGGCTACTACGACCGCCTCCTCGACATCGGTGGTTCGGTCACGCTCGAAGGCGGTCGCGTGACACAGCTGGTCGCTCGGCCATGGCTGGCCATATTCCGACCCGAGCTGTCGGGAATGGTGCAACCCCTCGCTGGGGAGTGGGCGATCCGCCAGGCCATGCTTGGCTCGCTATCGATTCCGACGGGCTACGGCGTAGAAATCTCCACCCTGCTCGACGTTCACTCCCAGTGCGGGGTCCGGGCCATCGCCCAGGTCGACCTCGGGCGGTGCGCCCACCGACACCAGAGCATCCACGACCTCGGTGCCATGGCCGTGGAGGTCCTCGCTGTCGCGGACCGGCGTCGTTTACCGTCAGGGGTCTCGGCAGTCCCACACTCCGCTGTCGTCGAGGATGAACAAGTATCACCAAATGATGTGGTGCTGAGGTCCATGGGTGAGGATCGGCAGTGGGCGGTCCGGACGATCCCGATTGACGAGCGCCCGCCGTTCAACACCGTGAGCTAGGGCTGCGACGAACCTTTCACTTTCAATGGGTCAGCTGGCTCGGCGGGTGCCTGTTCGACGTTATGGCATCGGCAGATTTTTGCCATTTTTGGGCGAGCAGGTGATATCCCCATTAAGGATGAATCTGCCTCTATCTGCTGCATAACTGATTCCAGACACATCAGCTGATGCTGGCGTTGGTTGCACCCAAGCAATGACGGCTCGCTTGTTTTTGCCCAATGCGTTCCGGTCGACCACAGTGCCCACTCGAACTGTGAACTCCTCGGTGGAGTCAGTTCCTGCCCAGCAGGGAAAAACCCTCTTGGACGTGATGGCCTCGGATCGGGAAACAGTGGACCCTGACTTTGCTCCCTTGTACCTAAACGAAATCGTTGTTCTGGCATTGAGATTTGCAAACCGGTCACCATCGATTGAAAAGTAGCCAGGCTGTAACGGGCCACTCTCAGAAGTAAATGTCGCTGAACCGTTTTTGATTGTCACTGTCGTGCCCGTTGCGTTCGAGTCAGGCGCATACGTGATTGTGCAACCCTCGCAATTAATACCCACAAAATTCAAAGTC
>CAIXFB010000290.1 GCA_903918595.1 uncultured Actinomycetes bacterium | reverse complement strand
ATCACCGATGAAGGTTCCGTCACGCACCTTGTTGAAGAGGTCGTCGAGAAGCACGGTCGGATCGACATCATGGTGTGCGCTGCCGGCGTGATGTTGCGCAAAGAGCTTGAAGAGACCCAGCTCCAGGAATGGCAGCACGTCATCAACGTGAATTTAACGGGAACCTGGCTCGCGAATCGTGCCGTCGCCCCCGTGATGCGTCAACAGGAGTCCGGGAAAATCATCAATTTCAGCACGGTGTACGCCGAGCGCGTCGGCCCTATTCCAGAATCTGCTTATTACGCATCCAAAGCAGGCATCGTGAACGTGACCCGCTCGGTGGCGAGCGAGTTAGGTCCATTTGGCGTCACGGTCAACTGCCTTGCTCCCGCGGTCTTCTTTCCAACACGCATGACAGCAGCCCTCGCCGATAATCCGGAAAAACTCGAGTGGTTCGCAGGTCGCACAATGCTCGGCCGGCTTGGCGATCCCGAACAAGACCTCGCCGGCCCTTTACTTCTGTTGGCATCGGACGCCAGCAGTTACATAACAGGACAAGTCCTCTACGTGGATGGTGGTTGGTCAGCATGGTGAACCCTTCAGCACTTCTACTCGTCGATTATCAGGTTGCACTCTGCGAGGAGGGCGAATACACCCGACTGCCTGCCTTGGCGGCACAGGTTCGTGAACGCGAAGTAATCGCCACCGCGAGCACCGTTCTTGACGCTGCACGCTCCGCTGGAGTTTTCATCGTGCACGTTCGGTTGGCTTTTGACCCAACCTACGAATTGCGCACAAACCGCACGCCCCGCTGGGATGCCTACCCCGCAGACCGCGCGATGCTCGCTGACTCCCCCGGCGCACAGATCGTTGAGCAGCTTGCACCCCTGGCAACCGAGCCCGTGGTGATCAAGGGATGCGTCGATCCTTTCATCGGAACCTCCCTCACCGAAATGCTGATCGGCAACGGAATTCGAAACATTGCGATCGCAGGTGTCGCTACGAACCTTGCCGTCGAATCAGCAGTTCGTCATGCTGGCGATTCCGGATTCGTCGTTACAGTTATTGAAGACATGTGCGCATCCTTCAGCCCCGATGCCCACACTTTCTCCGTCGGCACCATCCTCCCCATGTTCGCAAACGTCACCTCAAGTGCGGACTACCTCGCTTCAATTCGCTAGGAGAAATTCATGTCGCACGATTTTGATGTGGTCGTCGTCGGATCCGGCATCGCGGGCCTCACTGCCGCACTCTCGGCTCTCGAGGCGGGAGCAACTGTGGCAATTCTTGAACGCTCAACGCCTGCCGAGAGCGGTGGAAACACCCGTTACACCGAAGCGTTCCTGCGCATGAAGTCCATCGAAAAGGGAGCGGACGATCTCGAAGAGCGTCTGCTTGGCGATCACATGGGATATCCAGATCCAGGGGTGCTCGAAGACGCGATCAAGGATCGCTCCAACTGGAGCGCGCCGATGCGCACCCTCGACGCAGTCGACGGCGACGTTGTTGCGCGGATCAGCGATGAAGCGGGCAACACCCTGCAATGGTTGACCACTTTCGGCATGAAGTTTGACGCGCTGCCCACCCCATTCATGACCCAATCGACTACCCGCATGTCACCTGTCGGTGGCGGTTGGGAGCTAGTGGAGTCGCTCAGTCGCCGTGCGCAAGAACTTGGTGCCACCTACTTCTATGAGACAACCGCACTCGGATTGCGCCTTGATGACGATGGCAACGTCTGCGGGGTTCGCACCGACGTAGCCGGGACCATCAACGGTCGAGTGGTGCTTGCCTGCGGTGGGTTCCAAGGAAACACCGAAATGATGGCGCGCTACATGGGCCCCAGCGCGCTGAACACTCGGCCGGTGGCTCGAGGCGGCCACTACAACAAGGGTGAGGGCATCGAGATGGCTCTGGCCATCGGAGCTGCTGGCGCTGGCAACTTCGGGCTCTTCCACGCAGAGCCCATCGATCCGCGCTCCGGGGTAGCAGAAGCGGCCATCTTCGCTTTCCCATACGGCATCCTCGTCAATAAGGACGGTGAGCGCTTTGTCGATGAGGCCGCCGGTCCGGTCGATGCTTGGTATGAGCGGGTGACCCGTCGCATACAAGCCCAGCCCGCTGGCGTGGCGTACATGATCATGGATCAGCGCGGATTCACCCTGCCCAACGTTAT
>CAIXFB010000289.1 GCA_903918595.1 uncultured Actinomycetes bacterium | reverse complement strand
CCATCACCGTCAGGCAAACCAAGGTCAAGGATGACGACGTCAACGCCAGCTATCTCATCAAGTACCGAAATCGCATAGGAAACAAGAACGGTCTCGATTCCGTTGCGCTGGAGTCCAGCGACGAGAGGCTCAGCAATTGCCGGATCATCTTCGACTACCAGCGCTCGCATGGGCACATCGTGTCACGTTCGAATGGGTCTGATGCGCCTCCGCCCACTCTTTACCCTGGCTTTACCTTCGCTTGTCCTTCTCATGGCTATCACCTCCGTACCTTCAGTAGTACAAGAAAAACGTAGAAACGAATCGAAGAAGGGCCACAAACATGGAACGCAAAAGCATCATCGCCATCGTGGGGGCAGCAGCCGGAGTGTTGGTTGCCAGCTCAGTCGCCGGCGTTGCCGTAATCAACGCAGCCTCGGCCAGCACCACCAAGCCAGAGGCCATGGTGTTGACCGCTGCCGCACAGTTGCAGTCCGCACCTGTCGCGCTTCCCGAACTGCCAGTAACCCAAATGCCCAGTGCCCCAGAGGCAACTAGCACCCCAGAGGTAGGCGGCTCCACACCATTGCAATCAGCAACCAAGATTTCTGCCAACAAGATCAGCGCCAAGGCAGCCCGCGCTGCCGTGGCGAACGCTTCTGGTGGTTCGGTGTTGAAGACCTCACGCGTGGTACTCGATGGCTTCGATGCCTATGGCGTGCAGGTAGCTCGCACTGATGGTTCCGTCGTTACTGGATTTGTGGACTCCAAAAGCGGAGTCATCTTCTCGTGGGTAGTCGACAAAGAAGCTCCTGCCGTTGTTGCGAAGTACGCGGGTGAAGAGGAGTACGAGGAAGACGAGTCCGAGAACGAAGAGTACGAAGAGGACGAGTACAAAGACGAAGATCACGAAAGCGATGAAGATGAGGAACGCGACAATGACGACGACTAATCCTTCCAAGAGCGATGCCCCGAAGAAGCCCCGCGGTCGCAACAGCACCTCTGACAAGATCTGGGCACTCGGTCTTGCCTCTGCAACCTGTGTTGGCCTTGTCGGAGTTATCGGAGTTCGCACCGTTGCCGATGCAGCCGAGTCCGCGCAAGCTGATGAGGAGTCGTACGCAGCCGAAGGTCAAAGCACACAAGCAGACCTCGACGCTTACGCGGCTGATCTCGCAGCGGAGCGAGCCGCCCTTGATTCCTACCAGGCTGATCTCGCGGTAACTGCCGAGAAGATTCAGTTCGCAGCAGATCAACTCGCTGCATTTGTGGATTCATCGGCGTCCAATGGGGGAACCGCAACGCCGGTCGCTACTTCATCAAAGAAGAAGAAAGCGGCCCAGTCTGCGGCCAAAGCTGCTGCAGCACCCGTCCCGGTTGCCGCAGCACCCCCTGTGAAACGCGCGGCTCCGCAGGCAACCTCGAAGAGCAGCTGATGTCTACATCAACACTGCTGGCGAGTGGCACATTGCACGATGTCACTTTCCGTGCCATGGGCAGCGACTGCCAGATTCGCGTATGGGGCGATCGAGCAGCCGAGCTCGCATCTCTTGGAGTGCGAAGAGTGCAGTTGCTCGAGCAGTGTTGGACAAGGTTCTCCAGTACCAGCGAGCTCTCACGACTCAATGCGCGCTCTGGACAGGGACCACAGGTGGTGTCTGCGGATCTACTGGCTTTGGTCAGTGCGATGCAGTCCGCACACACCATCACCGATGGTCGCTTTGACCCGACTGTCCTCTCCGCGATGGTGCAACACGGTTACGACGTTGATTTTGAGTCACTACGCACTTCCACCACTCACATCGATCTGCCCACTCCACGACCAACCAAAGGAATGTCTGGTGTGTTGGTTGATCTCGCAGCCAGCACTGTGACTCTCCCAACTGGTGTCACCTTGGATGCGGGTGCAATTGGCAAAGGACTCGCGGGTGATGTGATCGTCGACGAGCTCATCGAAGCTGGTGCCCAGGCAGTGCTCGTCAATCTTGGTGGCGACGTTGTTTTTGCCGGTTCACCTTGTGACATCGAGGGCATGCCTGAGGCATGGGTGATCGCCGTTGGTGATGCCGCATCTGAGCGCGACGTGTTCAACTTCCCTATGGACACGCATCGCGGTGCTGTCACCACGAGCAGCACTCTGCGCAGGCGCTGGGCAGATGGTCGACACCATGTGATCGATCCGCGCAGCGGAACAATGTCTGACTCTGACACTGCGCAGGCGACTGTGGTCAGCAGTCACGGTTGGCTCGCGGAAGCACACGCCACCGCCTTGCTTTTATTGAATATGGATCAACATGACGATTACAAGCATCGTCATCAGCTCACCGCACGAACATGGAGGAACTCTGATGTCTGAAATCCCGTGGACCTGGCTACTTATTCGCGCCTCTGGCGTCACTGCGTGGGGTTTGCTCTCTGCCGTGGTGCTCTACGGCCTCCTCCTGCGCACGCGACTCCTTGGCCGTAAGGCGCAGCCAGCAACGCTCCTCACCATGCACCGGTGGCTCGGCTCTATCGCTCTTGGCGCCCTCGCCCTGCATATGGGACTTCTGTTGGTGGACCCGGTGGTTGCGTTCACGATTCCGCAGATCCTCGTCCCAGGGTTGGCCCCATGGCAGCCTTTCGACGTGGCCCTTGGTATCGCCGCCTTCTGGCTGCTCATCTCAGTCGGGTTGGCCGCTCGGCTGCGAACCCGTCTTGGTAAGGCCGGCAACACTGTGTTCCGCCGAGCACACCTGTTTGCTTTTGCAGCATGGCCGCTCGCCACGATGCACTATGTGCTCGCCGGAACCGACGCACTCGCCGAGTGGTCGATTGCCCTGATCGTTGCTGTCAGCGGGCTCCTGGTGTTTGCACTCCTTGCACGCGGATTTGTGCCACCGCCTGCGCGTCCTACTCAGCCAGCCAAAGCACCAGCTCAGGCGCCGGCTCAGGAGTTGAACAAGGAATTGGTCGACTCCACCACCTGACCCTCACACGGGCACACGACAGCGCTCTTCTCGCGTCTTCGAGCTCATGCGCGCTGCCGCATGCCACGATGGCCGTATGAGAGAAGGCCCTGTGACTGACGGTGCGCTGGGACTCGATGGGCTGCTCGACTGGAACCAGGCCCGGTTCGTGGCCCGCACTGCTGGCCGAGCGTTGGCAGAGCGAAATGCCAGGCTCGATGAATCTGCAGGAGCGCACCTCGCGCAACCGCTGCTGACTGTGCACGACGATCCGGCTGCTGATTCATCCGCACTCGACGGTTACGCGGTCTGCGGTGAAGGCCCCTGGCAGCTCGTTGACTTGGCCGAGGGCGTGGCGCTCTCACCGCACACCTGCTGTCGGGTGCTGGTGGGCATGCCAGTCCCTTTGCATGCCGATTCGGTGATTCACCACAACCATGCAGTTGTCGAGGCGCGCAGCGGTGGGGCGTCGATCATTACTGCGCGCGATGAACTATCCGGTGTGCCTGATGAGAGTGCACGCCCCGCGTTCGGTCACGGAATTGTGCGACAGGGCGAACGGGCGCCCGGCGGTAGCCAACTCATTGCTGCCGGTGCGCGCATCACGCCCGCGGTGTTGGCCCTTGCCGCGAGCACCGGGCATGACTCACTCACGGTGATTCCGCCCCCGCGAGTGGGCACGTTGATTCTTGGCGCTGAGCTCCTCGATCGTGGTTTGCCGCGCTTCGGTCGCCCGCGTGATGCACTCGGTCACACCATCCCTGCATTTATCGGTGAGCTTGGTGCGCGCGGTTTCCCACCAACGCGGGCACCTGATTCCCCGCAACTTCTGCTCGAGGAGATCAACGACGCAAACGTCGACGTTCTCATCACGACAGGCTCAACAGCGCCCGGGCCCAATAGCCACCTGCGCCAGGTGCTCCGAGATCTCGGTGCGCACTGGCTCGTGGATGGGGTGATGGTGCAGCCTGGGGCACCCATGCTGATGGCCCGGCTGCCAGATGGTCGCCTGCTGATCGGTTTGCCCGGTGACCCGATCGGGGCGCTGTGCGCCCTCATGACGCTGGCAACACCGCTCATCATGGCGATGCGTCACGATGCCACGCCCCCTGCTCGGACGGTCACCCTCGCAGATGATGCTCCGGCGGCCGATTTTGCTGAAGACACCGCGATGCATCCCGTTCGGATTGACGATGGCGCTGCCGTGCTGCTCGCCCCGGACCTGCACGGCTGGGCAATGGCCCACTCCTATGTGGTGGCACCGCCTGGAACGGGTGTGCGCGGAGACACACTCCTGGTACTGGACCATCTCGGGCGCTGACCGACTACCCTGCAAAGCGGCGCACGGAAAGGAGACTTGTGGCTGCCAAGAAGAAACCTGCTGACTTTCTGACTCTCAATGACGATTCAGATGGCAAGCGCAATCTTCAGTTCGCGCGGCACAAGTTCAGCCCGATCCGCAACCTTGGTGTTCGGATCGCGATTGCCCTTGGTGTTCTGCTCTTCACAGCGCTGCTCGTCTACTTTGAACGCGATTGCTATGCGGACCGCGGCGAGGTCGGCACGCTCACCTTGCTCGATGCGTTCTACTACTCAACGGTGTCGCTTTCTACCACCGGGTACGGCGACATAGTCCCCGTCTGCGAATCCTCGCGCCTGGTCAATGTGCTTGTCATTACGCCATTGCGCTTCCTGTTTCTGATTGTTCTGATCGGCACCACTATCGAGGTGCTCACCCAACGCACCCGCCAAGAGTGGCGCTCGAGCAAATGGAGGAAGAAAGTGCAAGATCACACCATCATCATTGGTTACGGCGTCAAGGGCCGTGCCGCTGCTCGCGCCCTGCTTGATTCAGGCACGTTGGGTAACGCCATCGTTGTCGTTGCCCCTGATCGTGAATCCGTTGACATGGCAACCCGCGATGGTCTCGTCGGAATCGTTGGCGATGCGCGCAGCGAGGAAATCTTGAAGGACGCCGCAATCGAGAAGGCCGGACGGATCGTCGTTGCCACCGATGAGGACGACACGTCGGTACTGGTCACTCTCACGGCACGTCGGCTCACTAAGCCGGGCTGCCAGATCGTTGCCGCGGTGCGCGAATCCCAGAACGCCGAGGTGTTGCGGCAGTCGGGCGCAAACAGCGTCATCCTCACCGCTGAATCCGCTGGCCGTCTCATGGGTCTTTCCCTGATCAGTCCGACCGCTGGTGAAATCATGGAAGATCTGCTGGATTCTGCGCGTGGACTCGAAGTGACTGAACGCGACATCACCCGCGAGGAACTTGGTCTGTCACCGCAAGACCTTGATGCGCGCGGGCAATTAGTTCTGGCCGTCATCCGCGATGGCGTTCCGCACCGATTTGACGTAGGCGACATCCGCACGCTTGAACGAGGCGACCGGATTGTTGTGATCCAACACAAGGAAGAGGACTAGCCGATGTATGCAATCGTCCAATCCCGCGATGGCGGACCTGAAGTTCTGGAGTGGCAGAAAGTCCCCGATCCCACACCCAAACCAGGTGAAGTGATCATCGAGGTCGCCGCCTCCGCCGTGAACCGCGCGGATTTGTTGCAGCGCGAAGGCAACTACCCACCGCCTTCCGGTTCATCAGACATCCTCGGCCTCGAGTGCTCCGGCGCGATCGCCGCCGTTGGCGCCGCCCTCACCCTTGATCGCATCGGCGAGAAAGTCACAGCTCTTCTTTCTGGTGGTGGCTATGCAACCAAGGTTGCTGTTCCTGTGGGGCAATTGATGTCAGTTCCAGATGGTGTTTCACTTATCGACGCCGCTGGCCTTCCCGAAGCTGCCTGCACCGTCTGGGCCAACCTGTCCAAGGTCGCGCGCATCAAAGAGGGTGAGACCCTGTTGATTCACGGCGGGGGTTCGGGCATCGGCACTATGGCCATTCAGATTGCTCGCGCGCTGGGTGTTCGCGTCGCAGTCACCGCCGGTTCCCAAGCAAAGCTCAATGCGTGCTCTGCTCTTGGTGCGGAGATCTTGATTAACTACAACGACGAAGATTTCGTGGAAGCGATCAAGGACCAGACCGCAGGCCGTGGCGCCGACGTGATCCTGGACAACATGGGTGCTTCTTACCTGATGCGTAACATCCATGCGCTCAATCGCAACGGGCGCATCGTGACCATCGGCATGCAAGGTGGCACCAAAGCTGAGTTTGATATTGCGACACTGCTGCGCAAGAACGGAACATTCGCGGCAACCAGCATGCGCGCACGTCCGGATACCGAGAAGGCCGCCATCTGCCGCGAGGTGGAGAAAGTGGTGTGGCCGTGGATCGAATCCGGTGCGGTCAAACCGGTCATCGATCGGGTGATGCCGATGCAGGATGCCGCCGATGCGCATCGATTACTGCAAGACGGTCCGGTCACCGGCAAGATCGTGCTGCAGGCTCCGTAACCCACACTCCCCTTGCGATTTCGCCCGTTTCCCGGGTCCTTTCACCATTTCCAGCCCCATTCCGCGCAGTTCTGGCGATTTCACCCGGGTGCCTTACACGCTGAGTGCTCGCGCGGATGTGCCGATTGATACGAGCTTGCGTACTTTCGGTGTTCCTGCGGCGCGTTCATCTGCCAAATCTCTTGCAGTTTGCATAGCTAGCCACACACGCGCAGTTCCGACCCCAGCGGCTTCTAGGCGAAGCGCAAGATTCGGTGAGATTCGGGCATGCTCATGTATGACACGGCTGAGCGTTACACGTGAGATTCCGAGTCGCTCGGCAGCCTCACCAACGGACAGTCCGAGTTCAGCAAGAACATCCTCACGAAGTATTGCTCCCGGATGTACAGGATTCTTCATGTCACTCACACTCCCTAGTGGTAGTCCTGGTAGTCGACAAGTTCGACGTCGCTTTCGATGAATCGAAATGTGACTCGCCAGTTCCCGTTCACCCAAATCGACCAGTGATCATTCAGTTTTCCTGACAGCGAGTGCAAACGAGATACAAGCAATCAGGGGACTAACCCGAGAATCAAGAACCGACCGGGTGATTTCGCCATTCGGAGGCCTTCAAACACCCCTCTTTGGTGAATTGGCCCGGGAAACGGGCGAAATCGCAAGGTGCGTGTGGTGGTGAGGGGCTCTTACGCGGT
>CAIXFB010000288.1 GCA_903918595.1 uncultured Actinomycetes bacterium | reverse complement strand
GACTGATAACGAGTGAAGTACCAGATGTAATAGCCACTGATGAGCGGACCGCCAATGACGATCAGATACGGCACAAGACCACCACGACCATCGGCGATGTAGCCGAGTCCAGTAGTCACCAGAGCCACGGCGAGCGCCACCATGATCAGGCTGAGCAGGTACTTCTGTGGGGATCTGCTGGACCAAGGGCGCGGTGTTGCATCAGGAGTGCTCATACGCGAATCATCTCAGCCCGTGATCGCACTCGCATCCCAACCCGACATCTCCTCGAGCCAGACTTGCGATGCCTGCTCATCCCCCATGTTCGTCACGAGCTCGGCGTACAGCGAGCGGAGTGCCACCGAATGTGAGGTGGCCTGCGCAGCACGGACTCGGTCACGCCAGGACACGAGCCAAGCGGACATGTCAGCTTTCGCCGAACAGCCGCTTTCGGAGCGCTTCTCGCCGGTTTTCGAATCGGTCGACGTTCACGTCCATGTCAGCGAGCAATTCCGCCAGTTCGATGCGCGCGGCCTCACCTACTGGCCCAAGATCGTTGCGGTCGAATACCCGCCACTTGCGCAGCACCGGCATGATGACTTCGTCGCGGTGTTGCTTCAGATCGTAGATTCCAGCCACCGCAATTTCGACGGCCTTTCGGGTGAATCCTTCAATCCCGTGCCCTGGCATAGCGAAATCTCGCACACTTTGCATAACGGCGACCATGGTGTCGTCGGGGGTTAGCTCGAACGCGGCTTCAAGAACATTGCGATAGAACACCATGTGCAAATTCTCATCGAGGGCAATGCGAGCGAGCAGCTGCTCAGCGATCGGATCACCCGTAGCCGTTCCGGTATTTCTGTGCGAAACGCGCGTAGCCAACTCTTGGAAGGAGACATACGAAAGTCCTGCCAGAATACCCGGGTGAATGGCTTCGAAGCCCTCAGTCATGTGCAGCATTCGGGCCCGTTCCATCGCGATGGGATCCACTGCGCGGGTCACGACCAGATAATCACGGATAGCCGTACCGTGTCGGCCTTCCTCGGCTGTCCAACGACCAACCCACTCGCCCCACGCGCCGTCTCGACCGAAAATTGCAGCGATTTCGTGGTGATAGCTCGGCAGGTTGTCTTCAGTGAGCAGATTAATGATCAGACTTGTTCGAGCTACCTCACTGAACATCTGCTCGTCGGGAGTCCATTCCTTGCCTCCCAAAGGACCCGAGAAATCCTGACCAATGCTCCATGGGATGTATTCGTGCGGGAACCACTCCTTGGCCTGCACAATGTGTCGATTGAGTTCACGCTCGACAACAGGTTCGAGATCGATCAAGAGCCGCTGGGCGACTATGTCTTCAGCCAGGGAGGTCATGGGGACAACTGTGTCACATTCAGGCCCACGGTTGCAGCATGAGTCTCGTCAGGGCAGTTTCAGACTCAGTTATCGGTTACGTTGGGAGTACCAGCCAACGGAGGTTCCCTATGAATGAAGAATTTGCTCATGCTGAGTCCCCTCAGGAAGTTCTCAAGCAAACGGCTAACGCCACCGACCCTGCAGGCGACGACGCAGATCAGGCGGATCGGCTCACCATGGTGATGGAAGCTGAGGCTCTCCACAACGCCCTCACGGGTAATCCCGGCGGTGAAGGTTCCTTTGATGGGGTCGTGTATCCGCGCCATGACGAATCGATCCATGAAGAGCACGGTCTTTCACCAGAACAGGCAGCGATGCACATCATCGAAACTGATCCAGATGCTGCCTCATTTGACTCAGGAGCAAATAGCGAGGCCCTTACCGCCGAGGATCAAACCTTGCTCGGATTAGATCGTCACGAGTGACGCGAGTTCGGCTTATTGCGCAATTTACGCACCACTCCCCTGACCGCTCCCCCAAGGAACATCCCCAGAACAAAAGATCCGACCACCAAAGTCCACACGGGTAGTTGGACCGTTGCGCCAAGGAAATTTACGGCAGCGGACTGCAAGTTTTGAACAGCAAAGACCAGGAGTATTACCGCAACAAGGAGCAGCGTGACGCCACGCCAGGAAACTCGGAGCCCAGACTTCTTCGGTGGATTCCCTATCTCGTTCATTTGACTCCTTATCGACACCGCATATGACACCCTTAAGAAGTGACGTTACCTCAAGAAGAACCCGCTATCGACTATTCCGTTGAAGGTCCCATTGCAATTATTCGGCTTAATCGGCCAGCCTTTCTGAACGCGCTGAACGCAGGGATGCTCGATCTATACGCGGCCTTGCTGCAAAGAGCCGATGCTGACCCAGCGGTTCGAGCCATAGTCGTGACAGGAAATGGCCGGGGCTTTTGTGCAGGTGCTGATTTGAGCATGCTCAGTTCCGGACCAGACGCGTTACGCGACTACATCGCCGCACAAGATCCTGAATTAGGGCCGGCAATGACTTTTCGTCTTGCAACACCCGTGGTGACTGCCATCAATGGCCCCTGCGCGGGCTTGGGATTCGTCATTGCTGTGTGCGCTGATAAGCGCTTCGTGCACCCAGACGCTTCCTTAAGCACGACATTTTCCCGACTTGGGCTAGTTGCCGAGTATGGAATCTCTTGGGTTCTTCCACGTCTCGTCGGCTTAGCCTCAGCAACAGACTTGCTGCTCACCGGTCGAACAATTACGGGGCGCGAAGCGGGGGAACTAGGCCTTGCCGACGTCTCCGACGACCCTTTCGCATCCGCAATGTCGTGGGCAACTTTGATCGCGGAGCATTCCTCCCCCACATCCATGGCCTTCATGAAACAGGCGCTGCTGAACGATGGTAATTCCACTTTGTCTGACTGCATGGTGGAAACTCTGCAGTTGATGTTGCGCGCATTTGAAGGGGATGATTTACAAGAGGCGCTCAATGCGCGGAGAGAGAAACGGCCCCCTATGTTCGCTCCGTGGATTCAATAACTCAAGGCAATAGCCCACAGTGGGCCAATGCCATGCGAACGAGCCGGCCTTGACCGCCGCTCATTTCGCTCTGGAATGAATCGGTTGCCGCCTCGGTTGGTGTTACCCATACGAGATCCAGTGAATCTTGGGAGGGTGCGCATTCACCATCAATCGGCACCACATACGCCAAAGCAACTGCGTGCTGTCGAGGATCGTGAAACCCCGTTCGGGCCTCTTCGGGAAAGTATTCAACAATCGTGAAAGGTTGCGGTGAAGCTGGCACCCTTGGTAACGCCATGGGCCCTAGATCCTTTTCAAGGTGGCGAAGGAGTGCATCGCGCACTAATTCACCGTACAGAACCCTTCCGCTCACCACAGCTCGAGAAATGCTGCCGTCCGGCATTCCTCGTAGGAGCAACCCGATTTGGGAAACCTGACCGTTGTTGTCAACCCTCACCGGCACAGCGTCGACGTACACCAGCGGAAGACGTTCTCTTGCGGAGGCAAGTTCATCCTCGCTCAACCAGGCACTACGAACATCGAGCATGTCACTCAACGAAAGACTCCCCACTGTGACTGGACCTGACGATTTCTGCTCTTCAGATTGGTAGGGGAAGCCTACGACGAAACCAGGACGCTGCGCGGTACACCATCCTCACCTAGCATGTATGCATGAGCAGCTCTTCACCTGTGAGTGATGGCCCCCAACGTCCCGATGGGACCCTGTATCCACACGCAAAGCCCGAGGATCAGTGGCGTAAGGAGCTCACTGCTGCCGAATATCACGTTCTCCGCGAAGCAGGTACCGAACCACCATATGTAGGGGAATACACGGACACCACCACTTCAGGGGTCTACTCGTGTCGGGCCTGCGGTAGCGAACTGTTCACGTCCGATACCAAATTCGATTCTCACTGTGGTTGGCCCTCCTTCTACTCCCCTCTGGCCAAAGAATCCGTTGTGTACCTGGAAGATCGGTCGATGGGCAGTGTGCGAACTGAAGTCCGTTGCGCTGCATGCGGCGGGCACCTTGGGCATGTTTTTGAGGGCGAGGGCTACGCAACTCCCACGGATTTGCGATTTTGCATCAATTCGATCTCGGTGCGCTTGGAGCCAAAGGAGTCCTAAGGAGGCCTACGGCGTGCCGATCGACCAGTCCGCAGATCTGCGCATAGCCTCAGATCATGCGTACAGTTCCGGCCTCAGCCGATCAGTTCACTGACGCATTGGCTCAAGTGACGTCGGTTATCGCCCGGCCAGAAATCATCATCGAAGAGGTCCCTGCGCCCTCAAGGCTGGCTCCACTGGCCGTTGCCTTGACGGCGGAACTAGACAGCGACGACGTAGAGGCATCGGGCAGATTTGTACTACTTCACGATCCTGATGGAGTGAGCGAATGGGAAGGTACCTTCCGGGCTGTCGTATTCGCTCGAGCAGAACTTGACGCGGACATGCTTGCGGACCCGATTTTGCATGATGTCGGCTGGAGTTGGGTCACAGATTCCCTAAAAATGCGCGACGCTCACGCCATTCAACTTGGCGGCACGGTCACCCGGACAGCCGGTCGTTCTTTTGGCTCACTGGCGGATCGCCCTGCGGATGGCTTTGTTGAAGTGCGCGCATCGTGGACTCCGGTAGAAGACGAGATTACCCATCGGCCCATCGACTCAATGGCTCAACATATTGAGGCTTGGCTTGATCTACTGGCGAACCTGGCAGGACTTACACCGATTCCTGTTGGTGTTTCGCAAGTTCGCACCTCACGCCGCAAAGACAGGACTTTGTCCTGACTGAGTCAATTCCTGATCCGACAAGCGCCTTGGTGGAAGCACCATTCGAACCTCGCGAAGGCGTGCCTGAAGTCATCTCCACTGAACCACAGTTGGCGGAGTGGGTTGACCGACTGAGCCAGGGGTCCGGACCGATTGCGATTGACGCTGAACGTGCGTCCGGTTTCAAGTACAGCCAGCGTGCATATCTCATTCAGATGCGCCGTACCGCATCTGGCAGCGCACTCATCGATCCCATCGAAGTTTCTGATTTGTCCTCAATCGCGCAGGCGATTGGGGACACCGAGTGGATCCTGCATGCAGCTACCCAAGATCTAGGTTGCCTTGCTGAAGTAGGGCTCACACCACAGGCGCTTTTCGACACTGAACTTGCCGGACGACTGCTCGGTAGAGATCGGGTGAGCCTCGCTGCCCTCATCAAAAGTGAACTGGGCGAAACACTTGAGAAGGGACACGGCGCCGCCGATTGGTCTCTGCGTCCACTCACTGCCGCGCAGCTGAGGTACGCAGCTCTTGATGTTGAGCTCCTGATTGAACTTCGCGACCACATGGAGAGAGAGCTACGAGCTGCCAACAAATGGGACATTGCCGTAGAGGAATTTTCCGCCCTGCTGCATTTTCGACCCAAGGCAAGATCTGAAGACCACTGGCGCAAGGTTTCCGGGTTGCACAAAATCCGAAAGCCTCGTGATCTTGCGGTCGTCCGAAGCCTTTGGCAGGAGCGCGAGGCCCGGGCTATTGCCCGAGACGTCGCTCCCGGTCGGGTGTTGCCAGATTCAGCCATCGTTGCCGCAACCCAGGCAAGTCCCGCAACAATTCTGGAGCTCTCGGCCATCAAGGAATTTTCAGGTCGTGGGCAGCAGCGGGCGATCGATGTGTGGTGGCGGGCGATTGTCCGGGCCCGGGATTTGCCCGACGGGGAACTCCCACCCGCCAAGATTCCTGCTACTGGTCCCCCTCAGGTGCGGTCCTGGGCAGAGCGAAATCCACCTGCGTACGAGAGGCTTCAAGACGCGAAAGAGGTGCTCAATGAGCACTCGGAACAGATCAACATTCCTCTCGAGAACCTGCTGACACCAGAAACCCTGCGTCGCCTGTGCTGGGATCCACCTGGTGCACTCTCGACGACGAGTGTGGAAACGCTCCTTCGGGCGCTTGGTGCGCGCGAATGGCAGATTGCCCTACTCGCTGGCGATCTTGCTGCGGCTTTCAGCTCGTCAACATCGGCCGCCATACCTGAATCGCCAGGTTCATAGCCAATTAAGTTACTAACCAGTAACATAGAGATCGTTAGCTTTCTTTCGCTTACAGCAGGAGACCCCATGGCCCGCACTGGTACACCCAAAACCCTCTCCAACGTCGTATTTGTCGATGGCGCGAGAACTCCATTCGCCAAAGCAGGGAGCCTCTACTCCGAGACCCGCGCAGATGACCTGGTGGTCAAAGTGATGCGCGAGCTGCTGCGACGGAACCCACAGGTTCCCGCTGAGCGCATCGACGACGTTGCGATTGCCGCGGCCACCCAAACTGGCGACCAAGGCATGAACATCGGCCGTTCGGCATCACTACTGGCAGGAATCCCCAATAGCGTGCCTGGATATTCCATTGATAGATGGTGCGCTGGAGCCATGACTGCTGTCACGACGTTGTCCGGTGCGATCATGTCTGGGGCCTACGAACTCGCTATTGCCGGTGGAGTTGAGCACATGACCCACCACCCCATGGGCGAAGGCGTCGATCCTAATCCTCGGTACCTTGCTGAGCGCATCGTCAGTCAGGATGCACTGCTGATGGGTAACACCGCCGAGAATCTGCACGATAGGTATCCGCACATCACCAAAGAGCGAGCCGATGCTTTCGCCGTTGGATCGCAGGAGAAAACTGCGAAGGCTTACGCCAATGGCCTCCTGCAACCCGATTTGGTCCCGGTCGCCGTGCGTTCAGCAGAAAACGGCTGGGGTTTGGTCACGGTTGACGAAGTCCCCCGGGCAGGAACTTCTATGGAGGGGCTCGCCTCCTTGCGCACTCCATTTCGACCGCACGGCCGGGTGACTGCAGGCAACTCGTCGGCGTTGACTGATGGAGCGACGGCTGCCATTTTGGCATCTGAGTCGCTGGCGGACGAACTCGGTTTGAGCAAGAAGATGCGCATGGTTGGCTTCGCCTTCGCTGGCGTCGAGCCGGAGTTCATGGGTGTGGGGCCTGTGCCCAGCACCGAAAAAGCTCTCGCAAAGGCTGGGTTGTCTATCTCTGATATCGACCTGTTCGAGGTCAACGAAGCTTTTGCCGTTCAAGTGCTCGCCTTCCTTGATCACTTTGGCATCGCAGATGATGATCCACGGGTAAACCCCATGGGGGGAGCCATCGCTGTAGGCCATCCACTTGCATCAAGTGGCATTCGCCTCATGAACAACTTGGCACGCGACTTCGAAATGAACCCGAAAGCCCAATTTGGCATCACGACTATGTGCATCGGTTTAGGCATGGGCGGAACAGTCATCTGGGAAAACACCTCATCCGATTCAGATTCAGGGGCAACAGCATGAGCGACACACAAAAGCCAAAGTCGACCGAAGTGGTCACCAAGGCACTGGTTCGTGCACTTGACATGCCCATGGGTGCAGGAGTGCTCGGTCTCATCACACTAGATAACGGTCGAGACCACACCCGGCCGTCAACGTTCGGGCCAGAAGGTCTTGCCTCCCTCAACCAAGCAATTACCGATGCTGCGGCGCTGCCCGGGGTGACTGCAATCGCGGTCACTGGCAAACCCTTTATCTTCGCTGTCGGTGCCGATCTTTCAACATTCGAAAACGCGCTCGACATCGAAATGATTAAGTCTTTCGCCAAACTCGGACATGACGTGATGCGACGTCTCGGCGAACTTTCCGTTCCCACGTTCGCGTTTGTCAACGGTGCTGCACTCGGCGGAGGCATGGAGGTCGCTCTCCACTGCACCTACCGGACTGTCTCCACCGGCGCTCAAGGTCTCGGGCTTCCTGAGGTCATGCTCGGTATCGTGCCAGGCTGGGGAGGGGCGTACCTCCTCCCCCGACTCATTGGGCCAGCCAAGGCCCTTGATGTGATCATCACCAATCCACTCAGTCAAAACCGTCTGCTTTCCCCGCGCGACATGATCAAGTTGGGAATCGCTGACGCAGCCTTCGAGCCTGCTGATTTCCTGGAGCAGTCCATCTCGTGGGCGGCCCAGGTCGTACGCGGTTCCATCGTCCCTGAGCGCATCGATATCGACGAGAAGAATTGGGATGCCATCGTGGATGGCTATCGCGCAGCCCTCGAAGACAAGATTCACGACGCCACTCCAGCTCCCTATCGTGCATTGGAGCTCGTCAAAGCCGCGCGCACCAATTCGCGGGATCAAGGATTCGATGCCGAAGACATTGTTCTCTCCAATTTGGTCATGGGAGATGAACAGCGTGCAAGCTTGTATTCCTTCAACCTCGTGCAAAAGCGTGCGAAGAAGCCTTTTGGAGCTCCGGATAAGTCGCTTGCTCGCTCCGTCAACAAGGTTGGCATCGTGGGTGCTGGCCTCATGGCAAGTCAGTTAGCGCTGCTGTTTGCGCAGCGACTCCAGGTGCCGGTAGTCATGTCCGATCTGGATCAGGCGCGAGTCGATAAGGGTCTCGGTTTTGTTCGTGCCGAAGTTGCAGCGCTGCAAGCAAAGGGTCGGCTCAATGGCGATAAGGCGAATCGGCTTTTGGGTTTGATTAGCGGAACCACAAATATGGCTGATTTCGCCGATACCCAGTTTGTCCTTGAGGCAGTGTTCGAGGATCCCCAGGTCAAGGCAAAGGTATTTGCTGATCTCGAAACTGTCGTATCTGCCGAATGCATTCTTGCTACCAATACATCGTCGTTATCGGTGAGTGCAATGGCCTCATCCTTAGCCCACCCTGAACGAGTCGTTGGTTTCCATTTCTTCAATCCAGTGGCCAAAATGCCACTCCTGGAAATTGCCAGAGCAGAGAAGACCGACGATGAATCACTTGCAACTGCATTTGCGGTGGGCAAAAACCTGAAGAAGACGTGTGTGCTCGTAGCCGATGCACCAGCGTTCATCGTCAATCGCCTCCTCATCCGGCAACTGAGTGAGATCACGAAGTGTCTGGATGAAGGTGCTCGACCAGAAGTCATTGAGAATGCGTTGAATCCAATGGGTGTTCCCATGCCGCCATTCGAGCTGATGGAACTCGTTGGCGTTGGAGTAAGTCATCATGTGCTGGAGTCGATGCACCAAGCCTTTCCGGACCGTTTCCATTCCTCACCCAACATCAAGCAATTTGCCGACTCAGGGGTGACAACGTTCACGATGCAAGATGCCGCAGGCAAGAAAACCCTGGATCCGGCTGTCTTCGCCAATTTAGTGCAGGGAGACACGGTCTTCTCCGAGGAGCAGGTCAGAACTCGAGTGCTCGAAGGCTTGGCCGAAGAAGCCCGAATCATGCTTGACGAGGGTGTCGTAGCCGAGCCTCAAGATATAGATCTGTGCATGATCATGGGCACCGGAATGCCGTTCTGGTTGGGCGGCTTGACACCGTATCTCGATCGAACTGGCACTTCTGAGAGAGTCACGGGTAATAGATTCCTCGACGTCGGGGTTGCTTCAGTTCCCAGATAGAGCCTCTCATGGCGCCTCAGATGGCGGCTCTGGGTCGCTTATCCAAGCTTCCACCGCCGCTGGAGGCTTGTGCTATCGACCTAATTCTTCTCCGCAGGAAAATCTTCACTCATCACAGCGGAGTTGGAGGTTGACTCTGCAGCAGTGATTTCTTGCCCTGCGACTATTTCCACCAGTCGTCGAGAAATATCTTGGGCCGTGAGTCCCAGATCGGCAAGAATCTGGGTTCGCTTCGCGTGGCTGAGGAACTCGGCCGGAATGCCGAATGAGCGAATCGGCGTGGAGACCTCAGCATCTTGCAGAGCCAGCGTGACAGCAGCGCCAACCCCGCCGACGCGTACGCCGTCCTCAAGCACCACCACTAATCGGGCCGACTTCGCAAGCTCCACGATCGATTCAGGAACAGGCTTTACCCACAACGGGCTCACCACCATGGCCCCCATGCCCTGTGCAACCAACCGCTCGCTGATTTCACAGCCCATCTCCGCAAAGGAACCGATCGCGACGATCAATACCTGCCCGGCCCCGGTTTCGGATAGGACGTCGATGCCATCCAACGTGCGAATCACCGCAATTTCCGGCGCGAGAGCGCCCTTCGGGAAACGTACCACCGTTGGCGCATCGGAAACATCCACGGCTTCCCTCAGTGCACGACGCAATGTTGCCTCATCACGCGGAGCAGCAATTCGAAGCCCGGGGACGACCTGCAGCATCGACATGTCCCACATGCCGTTGTGACTCGCACCGTCATCTCCGGTGATGCCAGCCCGGTCCAACACGAAGGTCACGCCGGCTTTGTGGAGAGCACAATCCATCAACACTTGGTCAAAAGCTCTGTTGAGAAAAGTGGCGTAGACGGCTACAACCGGATGAATTCCACCGAACGCTAGCCCCGCTGCACTGGTGACTGCATGTTGCTCGGCAATTCCAACATCAAAAGTTCGATCAGGGAACGCCTGCGAAAATTGATCAAGGCCCGTCGGGCCCAGCATCGCTGCCGTGATTGCGACCACGTCTTGACGTGCGCGACCGATGTTGACTAATTCATCGGCAAAAACGCCAGTCCATGACGGACCAGCGACGTTCAAAGGCCTACCTGTGTCTGGATCGATGATTCCGACTCCGTGAAAACGATCAGCTTCGTCTAATTCCGCGGGAGCGTATCCATAACCCTTGTGCGTAATGACGTGCACGATCACTGGGCCCGAGAAATCGCGTGCTCGACCCAAAGCAAATTCCAACTCAGCCTCATCGTGACCATCCACTGGACCGATGTATTTCAAACCGAGATCTTCAAACATCCCCTGCGGCGCGACAATGTCCTTCACGCCTTTCTTCATCCCGTGGAGGGCGCCGTAGACAGGTGGCCCAACGACCGGAGTGCGCTGGAGGACATCCTTGCCCCACGACATCAATCGCTCGTATCCTCGAGTTGTTCGCAGGGTGGCAAGGTGATGGGCTAGTCCGCCAATTGTGGGCGAGTAGGAGCGCCCGTTGTCGTTCACAACGATAATGACATTCCGTTTGGAAGCCGCGATGTTATTCAGTGCCTCCCAAGCCATACCACCCGTGAGCGCGCCGTCGCCAATGATCGCCACCACATGCCGGCGCTCCAAGAGGCCCTTCAATTCCCAAGCCTTCGCGATGCCGTCCGCGTACGACAACACCGTGGACGCATGCGAATTCTCAATAACGTCGTGCTCGCTCTCGGCCCTGCTGGGATAGCCCGACATTCCACCCGCTTGACGAAGCGTGTCGAAATCACCAGCACGACCTGTCAGGATCTTGTGGACATACGCCTGATGGCCGGTATCCCAAATAATCGCGTCTTGCGGGGAGGCGAACACCCGATGGAGCGCGACGGACAGCTCAACGACACCCAAGTTCGGACCCAGGTGACCACCGGTCGCCGACACCTTTTCGACAAGGAACGCTCGAATTTCGGCAGCTAACTGATCAAGCTCAGCTGGTGAAAGGTTCTTGACGTCGTGAGGACCTTGGATGCGCCCCAAAAGACTCACTTCGCCCCCCTCACTGAGGTCTTGTCCTGCCGCTACGGTCACGCCCAATTCTACGTCTGCCGGGGCTCTCCCACCCGTTGGACGAGCCGAGGTGGTCCTAGAGCAGCGATCGCAGCACAAACTGCAAAATGCCACCGTTTCGGTAGTAGTCCGCTTCTCCAGGGGTATCGATCCTGACCACGGCATCAAACTCTTTCCGATTGCCGTTGGGGTCCTCTGCGGACACCCGCACCGTCGGGGGAATCTTGCCCTCGTTCAGTTGGGTGATCCCTGAGATCTGGAAAGTCTCGTTTCCGGTGAGCCCAATGGTGTGGGCGGATTCACCCTCAAGGAATTGCAGGGGCAACACGCCCATTCCGATCAAGTTTGATCGGTGGATTCGCTCGAATGACTGTGCGATAACCGCTCGAACACCCAGCAGGGCTGTGCCCTTTGCAGCCCAGTCACGGCTTGAGCCGGATCCATATTCAGTTCCAGCAAGGATCACCAGCGGAATGTCTGATTCGGCATAGTGCACCGAAGCATCGAATATCGGAGCAACCGGATCGCCAGGCTGGGTGAAATCTTTGGTGAACCCACCCTCAACGCCATCCAGCATGAGGTTTCGAAGTCTGATGTTCGCGAATGTTCCACGAATCATCACCTCATGGTTACCTCGGCGAGAACCATAGGAATTGAAATCGGACCGATCGATCCCGTGCGCCATGAGATAAGCACCTGCGGGGCTATCCACCTTGATCGACCCAGCTGGTGAAATGTGATCGGTGGTGACCGAATCCCCCAGTAGAGCGAGAACCCGGGCACCGGAAATATCTACAACAGGAGATGGCTCCACCGCCATGTTGTCGAAATACGGGGGCCTGCGCACATAGGTGCTTTGCGGATCCCAATCGAAAAGATCACCCGTCGGTGTTTTCAACGAGCGCCAGCGCTCATCGCCTGCAAAGACGTCGGCATACCTACTGGTGTACATATCTGCATCAATCGAAGCATCGACCACCTGAGCGATCTCATCGGCTGAGGGCCAAATATCCGCCAGAAAAACGGGGTGACCTTGCTCATCTTCACCTAGTGGCTCGGTCTGCAGGTCAATATCCATTGTGCCTGCAAGCGCGTATGCAACGACCAGCGGCGGTGAAGCCAGATAGTTCATTTTAATGTCGGAGCTGATGCGGCCCTCGAAATTCCGGTTTCCACTGAGCACGGCCGTTACAGCCAAGTCATGTTCATGCACAGCAGCACTTACCTCAGAGATCAACGGCCCAGAGTTTCCGATGCACGTGGTGCATCCGTAACCCACCACGTCGAAACCAAGCTTTTCAAGGTAGGGCAAAAGACCAGATTTTTCGTAGTAGTCCGTGACCACTTTGGAACCCGGGGCGAGGGTCGTCTTGACCCATGGCTTGGTTGCCAGGCCACGCTCCACTGCCTTCTTGGCAAGAAGACCGGCACCGATCATCACTGAAGGATTAGAAGTATTGGTGCATGAGGTGATCGCTGCGATGGCCACCGCACCGTGTCCGAATTCGACATCTTGACCGTTGATGTTCGTTCGCGCAACGGCAGCGGGGTCTTGGGTGTAGGCGGTAAGCGCATCGACAAATGACGCTCGCGCCTCCGTGAGCAGAACACGGTCCTGTGGGCGTTTCGGCCCAGCGATACTTGGCACCACCGTGCCAAGATCGAGTTCCATGTACTCGGAATACACGGGCTCCAATGCGGGGTTATGCCACAGCCCTTGAAGTTTGGCGTAAGCCTCGACGAGGGCGATGTCAGATTCTTTACGACCGGTGAGACGCAGATAGTCAATCGTCTCATCGTCGATCGGGAATATTGCGACCGTGCTGCCGTACTCGGGACTCATGTTGCCAATTGTTGCCCGATTCGCCAGCGGGACTCTCGATACGCTTTCGCCATAGAACTCGACAAATTTGCCTACAACGCCGTGCTTCCGAAGCATTTCGGTGATGGTGAGGACCAAATCGGTGGCTGTAGCCCCGGGGGGCATGGTGCCTGAAAGTTTGAAGCCAACCACCCGCGGAATCAGCATCGATACCGGTTGACCGAGCATGGCTGCCTCAGCCTCAATTCCACCAACGCCCCAGCCCAAAACTCCCAGGCCGTTGACCATCGTTGTGTGTGAATCAGTCCCAACAACAGTGTCTGGATATGCCTGACCGCGACGTGCCATGATGACTCGAGCCAACGCTTCGATGTTGACCTGATGCACGATTCCGGTGCCGGGCGGAACTACTTTGAACTCCTCAAAAGCGTCCTGACCCCAGCGCAGGAATTGGTAGCGCTCTCGGTTGCGTTCGTATTCCAGATCGACGTTGCGTGCCTCAGCATCCGGAGTGCCAAAGAAGTCTGCGATCACTGAGTGATCGATCACAAGTTCCGAGGGCGCGAGTGGCTCAATCCGCTCGGGATCTCCCCCGAGCTCTTTCACCGCCTCACGCATCGTTGCCAGGTCAACAACCACGGGCACACCGGTGAAGTCCTGCATGACCACCCTGGCTGGCGTGAATTGAATCTCTTGGCTCGGCTCAGCAGCTGGATCCCATGCCCCTAGCGCTGCGATGGTCTCATGGGTGACGTTTGCTCCATCCTCCGTGCGAAGAAGGTTCTCGAGCAAAATCTTGTGTGTGAACGGGAGTCGGGCGGAGCCCGGAACTGCATCCACCCGGAAAATCTCGAACTCCTGCCCATCAACAATGAGGGAATCACGAGCGTTGAATGAGTTAGAACTGGCCACGACGTATCCTTCCAAGAATTATCTTGACGTCAAGATATCTCAGACCGGGTGAAGAACGCCACACACTCAACATGATGGGTCATCGGGAAGCCGTCCAGGGCTCGCAGACCGTCCATCTTGAATCCCGCCCTGGTGAGCAGGCCAGCGTCCCGTCCCAGCGCCACGGGGTCGCAGGCGAGGTAAATGACCCGATCTGGAGCTGCCTGGGCAATGAGACGAATGACCTCCGAGCCAGCACCAGTTCGGGGCGGATCCAGGAGAACACCATCGACGCCACCCTCGTGGTGTCGCAACCATTTCTCCGTTGACTCGTTGTGCAGGCGAACCTGAGTGAGGTCATGCAGCGCTCGTCTGCCCTCTCTGACGCTGCGAGGAGATTCCTCTACCGCGTGCACAATCCCCGATGCACCCGTGCGCTGCGCCAGGAAAGCGCTGAAAAGGCCGGAGCCTGCATACAGATCCCACCACGTCTGGCCTTGAGCATCGCCCACAAACTCAAGGACAACGTCTACGAGCGCTTCAGCCATACCCACATGGGCTTGCCAGAATGATTGCGGATCGATTCGCCAGGAGCGACCCCGCACTTCATGCACCACTTTGGGCGCGTTGGCACTTCCGCTCTGCGCAGTCGCGATCGACCCTTGAGCGCCCTCTTGGATCCAGGCATCACCACCTGGATTGGTACAACTGTGCGCTGCCGCGTTCACCCCCGGGGTGAGTACCAGACACGACTCAAAGGCAACCGACTCAGAACTGCGGAACTTCTTAAACGCTGGCATTGGGTCGGATCTGTCCTCAACCGTGATCACATTGATGTGTGTTCTACCCCGCCAACCCAATCCATCGACATCGCCACGAACCGGCTCAACATCGACTCTCTGTCCAACTAAGCCCCCATGCCGCTCGAGGGACTCAGCAATAATTCGAGATTTCCATTCACGCTGAACTGATACCCGAGCAAATTGCCAGTCGCAACCGCCGCACCCATCTGGGACAGCCAGTTCACAAGGGGGTGCGACTCGATCTGGCGAGGCAGAGATGATCTCGATTGCGTGAGCACGGATGATCTTTTTCGAGACGCTTGTGATCTCGACGACGACTTCCTCACCAGGACAGGCATGCCGAACAAAAAGAGTGTGTTTGCCAATGTGTGCGAGCGCGTGCCCGCCATGCACCATGACGCCCACTGTCACTTGGTGGCGATCGCCCACTCGAAGTTTCTGACTGGTGATATCCGATTCATTTTCCATTCGGCATCACCGACTACTCCGGTCGATCGGCGAGGTAATCGCTAGATGCGAGCGGCCACGGCACTGTCGTCACCATGACACCCGGCATGAACATGAGTCGGGCTTTGAGGCGTAGGGCAGATTGGTTGTGGAGCAACTGCTCCCACCAATGACCAACCACATACTGCGGTATGAAAATCGTCACCAAATCATTTGGGTTGTCAGATCGTAAGCTCGTTACATATTCCAGTACCGGCCGCGTGACTTCCCGGTATGGAGAAGCAAGAATCTTCAGGGCAACAGGAATAGATCGACGCTCCCATTCATCCGCTAGCTCAGCAGTCTCTCCCTCGTCCACGTCAACGGTAATGGCTTCGAGAACCGTTGGGCGTGTTGCTCGCGCGTAAGCAAGCGCACGCAGCGTTGGTTTGTGAATCTTTGAGACAAGAACGAGCACATGAACTCGAGTTGGGAGCACCATTCGGTCGGTCTCTGACGTTGCCAACTCTCGGCGGACCTTTGAGTAGTGCTTGTTGATCGCAACCATTAAGAAATACACCAATGGAATTGCGACGACAATCACCCAAGCACCACGTGAAAACTTTGCAATCAAAACGATCACTAACACAATGGACGTGAGGGAAAATCCAAATGCATTAATGAAACGAGAACGTTTCATCTTTCGAATCAGCCTGGGGTCGTGCTCTTTTCGCAAGGCACGATTCCAATGGCGCACCATCCCCCACTGACCCATGGAAAAAGCAATGAACACGCCAATGATGTACAACTGAATCAGCGCCGTTACGTCAGCTTGGAAAACGACAACAAGTAGGCCTGCAAGCAGTGCCAGCACAAGGATGCCATTGCTATACGCCAATCGATCTCCGCGGGTGTGGAGCTGCCTCGGCAAAAATCCGTCCCTGGCCAGGATCGATCCCAAAATGGGAAAGCCGTTAAAGGCTGTGTTTGCAGCGAGTGCCAAAATCGCTGCCGTAGATATTGAGACGATAAGTACGAGCCAACCGATGTTGTCGAAAACGGCTCCAGCCACCTGCACCAACACTGTCTTCTGGAGTGAGCCCTCAGGCAACCCAATGAGACTCTCGTTCGCCTCGGTCACCTTGACTTGGGTCTCTATGGCCAGCCAGGTAATTCCTGAGAACATGGCCATGGACAAAGCGCCTAGGAGCAGGAGTGTTTGAGCGGCATTTTTTGATTTGGGCTCCCTGAAGGCGGGAACGCCATTCGCTACCGCCTCGATACCGGTCAGGGCTGTCGTACCAGCAGCGAACGATCGGGCAAGGAGAAAGGCGAGTGCCAATCCGGAGAAGGCAGAAGTTTCCACGATTGTCCAGGAAGCGCTTTCGGCCAGCATTTCGTGACCCAACAGCATACGTACGATCGCAGTTCCGATCATGATGAAAATCGTTGCTATGAACAAGTAGGTGGGAACAGCGAAGAGGGAACCGGATTCACGAAGTCCACGCATGTTCAAAAGTGCAACGACGACGATGATGCCGACGGAGAAAAAAACCGGG
>CAIXFB010000287.1 GCA_903918595.1 uncultured Actinomycetes bacterium | reverse complement strand
TGGCACCGCCACGGAACACCACGCTTGCTTCTTGACCTTGCCGTTGCAACGCATCGACGAGATCACGCGCGAACCAGGTGTCGCCCCATTGATCTCCCGCTTCACCCTTGGGAGATGAGACCACCACGGACCATCGCAGTGGTCGCTCCCGCCCACCACGGGTCAGTCCGGAAGGCAGGCCCATGTGATCAGCCTCGCACTCCGCGAAGAAAGCCCGTGCCCCACGCGCCGTGCATGGTGGCAAAGACCGCGGGCAACACCATCGCAGAAGTAGGAGCCAACTTGTAGCGGAGTGTGGTGTGGGCACTTGCCACAAGATTCCCAGCGACGTAGACGGCCGGGGCGGCAATTCCCAGCGCGGTGAGCCAGGTGGTTCCCGTCGTAAGACCCACCACCGCGAGCACTAGTCCGGTGCCAACGCCAACAACGGTCAGAGGAGCTGCGAGATAGCGCAGTGAAACTGTGTCGGGGTGGCGCCGCGCAACCTCTCGGCGCCAACGGCCGTAGTCGTGGTACTGCCGAGCAAGGGCGCGCAACGTTGGCCGCGGCCGGTACGACACCCGCATCATCGGCGTGAACCACACTTGCCCACCAGATTGCCGGATCCGATAATTCATCTCCCAATCTTGGGCGCGCACCATGGTTTCGTCGTAGCCGCCAACACGATCAAGCGCACTACGTTGGAAACAACCCAGGTACACGGTGAGCGCCGGGCCGGCTTCGCCACCAATATGAAACGCAGCGCCACCAACGCCAAAAGCGGATTTCATTGCCGCAGCGATCGCTGACTCAGTGGGCGTGCTGCCCTCTGCATCCATGATTCCACCGACGTTGTCTGCGCCGGTACTCGCCAGCGTTTCCACTCCGGTGCGCACGTAATCGGACGAGACCATCGCATGACCATCAACTCGAACCACAATGTCTGAATCCATGAAGGTGATCGCCGCGTTGAGCCCCGTCGGTGTTTTTCCACTGGGATTTTCCACCACATGCACATTCGCGTGTTCGATAGAGATTTGCTCTGCAATCGCATGTGTCGCATCCCGCGAGGGCCCGACAGCAATCACAATGTCGAGTGGCCCCTGATAGTCCTGTTCGAGCAGACGAAGAACAGAATCACGAAGATGCCGTTCCTCATTGATGACCGGCATCACCACCACCACCCGCGCAGCCTCGCTCACTGGTCAGCAACCAACTCGTCATCTGGGCGGGCGGTTCCGAGTTCAACATGCGCCAGCAAACCTGGGTATGTGGCAACCGTCTTCGTGAGGAAGTGATCATCCAGGACCTGTGAGGTATTTGCCGTGGCTCCGTGTCGTACATAGACGTAACCAAGCCCGTGTGTTCGATACACCAGCCCGCCGTGTGCAAGAACCCGATCCAACAGCGCACGATCGACCGATTTGGGAATGGGACGCCAGCCACCAACCGATGCCAAATCGCCACGCGAAATCAAGATGGTGCCACCAGCCACAAAGTCTGCATATTTCTCAGCGCGGTAGGTGGGTCGGAACACCGTGCAGTCTTGGGCCGCAAGGTGGATGTAATCCAACGCCTTGCCCACCACCTGCGCCCCGGAATACATGCGCGCAAGCACCAGATCCCAGATGTGTTCTGGCGCGTAGTAATCGTCGTCGTCCATCTTGGTGAGCAAATCACCTTCAGCGCGATCGGTTGCTTCTTGCAAAACCTGACCCAGGTTGCGATCTGCTGGCACACCGATGATCGCCCAATGGCCGCCCCAACCTTCGAGCAAGCCCCGGACATCAACCGTGGTGGGTTCATCACCATGGACCGCGACGATCACTTGCACGTAGGGGTAGGTCTGCTGCGTAATCATTGACAGCGCGTGCTCTAGCCGCTCTGGGCGATGCGTTGCCAGAAGCACCGAGACCGTGGGCCAATCCCCAACTGCGGGAAGCGGCGAGTGGTGGCGTAGAACTTCTCTGCGTGATCGAACGGATGCGACCTGCCATCCAAGATGATCGTCAAGCG
>CAIXFB010000286.1 GCA_903918595.1 uncultured Actinomycetes bacterium | reverse complement strand
TCACGTTCCCGCTCGTCGCCTTCGGTGCCTACTTCTTGTTCCGGATGGTGGGCCTGACCGGAGCACTCGCGATCACCGGCGCTGTTGTCTTCTCGCTCCTTCCGTATCACTTTGGCAGGGCCCTGGGTCATACCTACTTATCGACGCTGTATTCGGCGGTCACTGGTATGGCGCTGGTGCTGCTCGTGGGCAGCGGACGCTTCGAGCAACTCGCCAATCGAGTGCGGGGTAAGGGCAAGCGCCTAGTCAGCATCAAGCGCCGCTGGGGCATCGGCATCGGATTGGCAATACTGATTCTCATCACCGCATGGACCGGCGTCTACTACGTCGCCTTTACGTTGATCCTCGGCGCTGCTGCTCTCGTGTGGCGGTTCGCACACCGCGCACGGATCAAAGAATTAATCGTCGACGCAGTCCCGTTCGTGGGCGTTGCTGCGCTTGCGATCATTGGCTTCCTGCCTGGCTTGCTCGCCACCAGGACTGATCCACCTCTTGCCCAACTCAGCGAGCGTTTGCCGATCGAGTCGGTCACTTTTGCCGGCAACCTCTTCGTCGCTCTTCTCCCGATTCCGCAAAGTTCATTGCCTGGCGGCAACTTTTACAACAACTCTGTTCTGGAAGCCATCGCAGCCGCTGGCTGGGGTGAGAGCACAGCAATCACCAACCATGGTACCTGGATCACCGCGCTGTCTCTTCTCGTGATCGTGATTGCACTCATCATGCGCACACGCCGCCCGCAACCGATCGATGCAAAAACCTCCACCACAGCGTCTTTGAACTTCATCGTGTATCTGATCTTTGTCACACTTGCATTCTTTGTTCCCTGGGGATTGAACTATCTCTTCGCCGGCACGGTCACGGCCCAGATTCGCGCCTGGAACCGGCTCACACCTATCTTGCTTCTACTTTTCCTGCTGGGTGCTGCTGCAGCTATCCATCGCACGCGCATTGCCACCAACATGCGCTTCGCAATCCCGATCTCTGTAGTGATCCTCGCACTGACCGCACTTGATTCGGTCCTTCCTTTCCGCAGCGCGTATGCAGCAAGTGCGAGTGAGTCAGCAGAGATCACCAAAGCTGGTGTCGAATACGCAGCGGCAGTCAACGCGGCCATTCCGGAAAAGTGTGGTGTTCTGCAGCTACCTCAAATGGCCTACCCGGAAGCCGGCCGAGTTGGCGAAATAAACGACTACGACCACTTCTGGACCTCTACCACCAATAAGGGCAAGCAATGGAGTTATGGGGCAGTCAAGAGCACCGACGCTGGCGTGTGGGCCGGCCAACTCCCCGAACTCCCCAACGATCAGCAACTAGCAGAACTCGCCAACGGTGGCTTCTGCGCCATCCACCTCGACACCCGCGGATTCATCACTGAGAAGTTGCCAGCGATGCGTGAATACCTGACCACCCGACTTGGTCCGGCAGTCGCAACCGGCTTTGATGGCAAGTGGGAGCTCTATGCAATCCCGAGAGCATCGGAAACAAGCCCCGATCAAGCCTTCACGTTCTTTCATCCT
>CAIXFB010000285.1 GCA_903918595.1 uncultured Actinomycetes bacterium | reverse complement strand
GGTCTCGTGGAGGGCATCGGCATCAATGTCATCAGCCCCACTACGCGGGATGAGATCTGCTCCCACCCGATCCAAGTAGCTGTCCAAAATAGCCCGAATTATTGCTGAATCCACCACGGCTTCATCTTGCCAGATCACGCAACGTGCGTTGATGTACATGTGCGGTCCACAATGGATCCATGCGCGCAATGACCTATTCACAGCAGGGACCAGCAGCAGAGGTGCTACGACTGACCGAGTTCGAACTGCCAGAACCTGGCCCTGGCCAGGTTCGAGTGCAGATTGCCTATTCGGCGGTCAATCCCACCGACGTGAAAACGCGCAGCGGAATGACTGCTCAGGTGATTGGGCAACCCCAAATTCCGCACATGGACGGATCGGGAATTATCGACGCTGTCGGCGAAGGGGTGGCTGCTTCGCGGATTGGTGAGCGGGTATGGCTCATGCTCGTGGCCTTTGGAAGCACGTGGGGAACGGCCGCTGAAGCGATCATTGTTGACTCCGCTCGTGCAATCGAACTACCAGCACACATCACGCTCAAACATGCCGCGACGATTGCGGTGCCATCGCTCACCGCTGCGTACTGTTTATTCCAAGATGGCTCATTGACCGATCGCAATGTGCTCATTCAAGGTGGTGCAGGCGGTGTTGGCCGTGCGGCGATCCAACTTGCGGCCCTAGGTGGGGCGCGCGTCTATGCAACGGCGAGCACCCCGGCCAAGCAGGAGATCGCGCGAACTGCGGGAGCGCACCTCGTGGTCGATTATCGGGATCCGCAAGCCGCCGAGCAGATCATGGTCGCATCGGGTGGCATCGATCGGATTATCGAGTTGAACCTTGGCGTGAATCTCGAACTTGACCTTGCAGTAATCCGCACCGGCTCTTCCATTGTGACGTACGCAGCCGACGCAACGGATCCGCAGATGCCGGTCCGTCGATTGATGATGGCGTGTGTTGACGTACGTTTCATGATTTTGTACAACATCACACCTGCTGAACTTGCCAATGCGATTGAGATTGTTTCTTCAGCACTCGAACGGCGCGCTCTGACAATCCCGCCCACCCGCGTTTTCGCGTTGGAGGAATGCGTTGATGCGCATGTCGCCCAGGAAGAAGGGCCTGATTCACGGCTCTTGCTACTGGTCAATGAATTGGAGTGATGGTGATGGGTAGGCGTGCGCTGCGCGCAACGTTCGGTGCGGTCCTTGCGCTCGGGTTGGTGATTTCGACTCCGGGAGCTGTCTCTGCGGCCACCTATCCGACGCTGAGTGTTCAACGCGAGGTCGCCTCGGGCCTCACCACACCCTGGGGTATCGCATTCCTCCCTGATGGCAGCGCGCTCGTGAGTGAACGAGACACAGGGCAGATCAAGCGGATCGACCCGACAGGGAAGGCCGGATCAAATGTCACAATGATTGGGCGCATCAATGGGGTTGTGCCAGATGGTGAAGGTGGGCTGCTGGGAATCGCCGTTGCCACTCCGCAAGGAAGTAGCACTCCGGTGCTCTTCGCCTACTTCACTGCTCGCTCAGATAACCGAGTGGTTCGGGTGCCACTCCTTGACAACGGGAAGCGGTTGGGCGCACAACGCGCGATTGTGACGGGCATCCCGAAAGCGTCGTATCACAACGGTGGGCGCCTACTGGTCGGCCCGAATCAAACACTGTTCATCGCGACCGGTGATGCAGGAGATACGCAGAGCGCGCAGAATCCCAAATCGTTGGCCGGCAAGGTGCTTCGGGTGGACTTCAATGGCAGGTCGGCTGCCGGGAATCCGCAAGCTGGTTCCCGGGTTTTCACGCTGGGGCATCGAAACGTTCAGGGTCTTGACCTCGATAGCAAAGGTCGAGTGTGGGCGAGTGAATTTGGCGAGCGCGATGCGGATGAATTGAATCTTCTCGTCCCCGGTGGAAACTACGGCTGGCCGTTCGTGGAGGGGCGCGGTGATGATCCGCGTTACCGAAACCCGGCCACCGTGTGGTCGCCCACCTCTACAGCGTCGCCCAGTGGCATCGCAATCAAGGACGACGTGGTCTACGTGGCGAGCCTGCGTGGAGAACGGCTCTGGCAGGTGCCGATCAACGGTACACAAACCCGGAAAGCAAAATCTTGGGATGTAGGGGATCGCGGGCGACTGCGCACGATCGCCCTGGCGCCAGATGGCGCACTGTGGGTGATCACTAGCAACACCGATGGTCGAGGTGACCCACGCAAGGGTGATGACACAGTTATTCGGTTGATTGCTCGTTGAGATAGATCCGAAGTGAATTGCAGGTCTCGGTCACAAAGACCACGTTCGCGTTGATGCGCTCGCTTGCGTCAATGTAACTCTGCTGCGCATCCTCCGGTGCATTGATGAGTCCGTCGTAATCTGCGATCACCGTCAGGCTGCTTT
>CAIXFB010000284.1 GCA_903918595.1 uncultured Actinomycetes bacterium | reverse complement strand
TTCAGGGCAGGTGCCTGCCAATTACTCGGATCTGCGCAGCCTGCCCGGCGTGGGGGATTACACAGCCGCCGCAGTCCTGGCTTTCGCATTCGGTGAGCGCGCACTGGTGCTGGACGTCAATGTGCGAAGGGTGCTCAGCCGGGCTTTCCTTGGCCAGGCCCATCCGGGTAATGGCATCTCACGAATTGAACGTGAACTTGCCGAGCGGCTAGCCCCTCGTGATGCCGCAGCCAGCGCGGCGTGGGCAGCAGCGTCGATGGAGCTCGGGGCGGTGGTGTGCACCGCAACCAACCCCCAGTGCACAAGCTGTCCCGTGCAGCGAGCCTGCGCATGGCATCGCGAGGGGCGCCCGCAAAATGCTGATCGGCCCCGCGGCCAAGCAACGTTCGCAGGCAGTGACCGCCAGGTGCGCGGGGCGATCATGGCCACACTCCGCGTTGCCACAACGTCACAATCTCGCGTACAGCTTCGCCCGCCCGAGGTCGACGAGGAGCAGGCCGATCGTGCGTTGTCGAGTCTGTTGAGCGATGGTCTCGTCGAACAGTTGAGATCAGGGCGCTATCGACTAGCGCGCTAAGAAGAGTCACGCGGCAAAGGCTGCCGATCGATAGTTCGAATCACGGTTCGTTCGGCCAGATTGTCACGAAGCGCTACATCCACCCAGGCCCGATCCCCCGCGATGCCGGTACTGGGGCATGAAGAAGTTCGCGGACTGATCGCGGTTGCCTCCACTTCGATGCGAGCACCCCGCTCAAAAGCCTGCACATTGATTTCCGTCTCAGGGCACAGGCTGCCGGCTGGGAGCGCCACCGCAACCTGAATCACGGCATCGTTCGTGGTGGGCCGGTAGGAAATCGGCTGCAGTGGCTGCGAGACCAGTCCCACACTGCGCAGCGGACCAACCCCACCGAAGAACCCGCCGAGGACGATCAGCACGATCACCACCCCGAGCGCACTTGCCACCCACCACACCCAACTCGGCAACCGCCGACGGGGGGCATCGAACTCAGACAGGCCCGGGATGAGGGGACCATTACCCACGGTTCCACCCCATCCCAGAACACCTGTGCTGGCTAATCGAGTTCGGCGGTCTCCATGGGAGGTGCGTCAGGCAGTTCAGCTTTGGGAGTGGCTGCGAACGTGAATTCACGATCACTACCCTCACCCTCCACATCGACAACGATGATCGAACCTGCCGGAATCTCACCGAAAAGCATCTTTTCGCTCAGCGGATCCTCTAGGTCGCGCTGCATCGTTCGACGCAGCGGTCGCGCACCCAGTACTGGATCGTAACCGCGTTCGGCCATAAGCGCCTTTGCAGCCGGTGTGAGTTCAATCGCGAGATCCATGTCAGCAAGTCGCTTATCAAGGCTTGCCACCATGAGGTCGACGATTTCAACGATCTCGGCCTGACTCAACTGGTGGAAGACGATGACATCGTCGATGCGGTTGAGGAACTCTGGGCGGAAATGCTGCTTGAGTTCTTGCTGCACCTTGGACTTCATCTGCTCATAAGCGTTTCCGTCGTTGTCGTCGGGTGCGAAACCGAGCATGACGCCCTTGGAAACGTCGCGACTTCCCAGGTTTGTGGTCATGATGATGACCGTGTTCTTGAAGTCGACGACGCGGCCTTGAGCATCGGTCAGTCGACCCTCTTCAAGGACCTGGAGCAATGAGTTGAAGATGTCTGGGTGGGCTTTTTCGACCTCATCGAAGAGCACCACACTGAACGGCTTCCGGCGCACCTTCTCGGTGAGCTGGCCGCCTTCTTCGTAGCCGACGTAGCCGGGAGGTGAACCGAATAGGCGTGATGCTGTGTGCCGCTCGGAGTACTCGCTCATGTCGAGCGAGATCAGCGCGTCTTCGTCACCAAACAAGAACTCGGCAAGGGTCTTGGACAGTTCGGTCTTTCCAACACCCGAAGGTCCGGCGAAGATGAACGAACCGGATGGGCGCTTGGGATCTTTGAGCCCGGCGCGCGTGCGTCGAATCGACTTGGACAGCGCCTTAACCGCTTGTTCCTGACCGATGAGGCGCTTGTGCAGTTCCTCTTCCATGCGCAGCAACCGAGCAATGTCGTCTTCGGTCAAATCTGAAACCGGAATGCCGGTCATGAGGGCAAGAACTTCACCGATCAGTCGCTCGTCAACCTCTGCAACAACATCGAGGTCACCGGCTTTCCACTCGCGCTCGCGCTCGACCTTTTCCTGCATCAGGTTCTTCTCGTCATCGCGCAAGGACGCTGCCTTCTCAAAATCCTGCGCATCGATGGCTGATTCTTTTGCCTTGCGAACATCGGCAATTCTGTCGTCAAATGCGCGCAGGTCCGGCGGAGCGGTCATGCGACGAATCCGAAGACGCGAACCGGCCTCGTCGATCAAGTCAATTGCCTTATCTGGCAACTGGCGATCCGAGATATAACGATCAGAGAGCCGCGCTGCTGCTTCAAGTGCTCCGTCTGTGATCGACACCCGGTGGTGTGACTCATAGCGGTCGCGCAGGCCCTTCAAGATCTCAACCGTGTGGGCTACGTCGGGCGCATCAACCTGAACGGGGGCGAACCGGCGCTCGAGGGCTGCGTCCTTTTCCACATGCTTGCGGTACTCATCAAGGGTGGTTGCGCCGATGGTCTGCAGTTCACCACGGGCCAACATCGGCTTGAGGATGCTGGCTGCGTCGATTGCGCCTTCGGCAGCACCAGCGCCAACGAGGGTGTGCATCTCATCGATGAACAAGATGATGTCGCCACGCGTACGAATCTCCTTGAGGACCTTCTTCAAACGCTCCTCGAAATCGCCGCGGTAACGGCTTCCGGCAACCAGGGCGCCGAGATCAAGGGTGTAGATCTGCTTGTCTTTGAGAGTCTCGGGAACCTCGCCCTTGATGATGTCTTGCGCAAGGCCCTCCACAATCGCGGTCTTGCCCACACCTGGCTCACCAATGAGCACCGGGTTGTTCTTGGTACGACGAGAGAGCACCTGCATCACGCGCTCGATCTCTTTGCTCCGGCCAATCACCGGATCCAGTTTGCCCTCACGCGCCGCGGCAGTGAGGTTGCGGCCAAATTGATCGAGTACGAGAGAAGTTGACGGGGTGCCTTCAGCCGGACCACCAGCGGTGGCGGGCTCTTTGCCCTGGTACCCGGAGAGCAACTGGATGACCTGCTGACGAACGCGGTTCAGGTCGGCGCCCAACTTGACCAACACCTGCGCGGCAACGCCCTCGCCTTCGCGGATCAGGCCAAGCAGGATGTGCTCGGTGCCGATGTAGTTGTGTCCCAGCTGCAAAGCCTCGCGCAATGAGAGCTCGAGAACTTTCTTGGCACGCGGGGTAAAAGGAATGTGACCACTGGGAGCCTGCTGACCTTGGCCGATGATTTCCTCGACCTGCTGGCGAACTGCCTCGAGCGAAATGCCCAAGGACTCAAGCGCCTTGGCCGCAACGCCTTCACCTTCATGGATCAGGCCTAGCAGTATGTGCTCCGTGCCGATGTAGTTGTGATTGAGCATGCGCGCTTCTTCTTGTGCGAGCACGACGACCCTGCGCGCCCGATCGGTGAACCTCTCGAACATCTCTCACGCTCCATCTCTACCGGCTTCCGCCAGCAACACTGTCCTGTTTGCAGATTCCCATTGTCCTGCATAAACCGGACCTCAGCGACCCTGCATCAGGGCTAAAGCTCTACGCCAGCCGCGAAATTAGTCCGGAAACGCCGCCGAAACGCAGATCCAGCAAGAATGAGGGGGTGAATGAGCCAGTTGAAGGGGCAGAAATTCGACTTCGCCGTGAAATCCGGCTCCTCGGGGAACTCCTGGGCATGACCCTGGTTCGGCAGGAGGGCGCAGAACTTCTTGACCTCGTCGAAGAGATTCGCCAGCTGGTCAGAGTCGACCCACAGCAGGCCACCACCATCCTTGACTCTGTCGATGTACCGACCGCCACACGCCTTGCCCGCTCGTTTTCAATTTACTTTGACCTTGCAAATGTTGCCGAGCAAGCCGAGCGCGCCCGATCTGTTCGGCACGAGCAAGCAGCTGGAACAGGACCCCTGCGATCGGTGGTGAGCGCGGCGCTCGCAGCCAACATTGACCTCGCGCTCGTGAGTCATGTTGCATCTGCAATGTCTGTGCGCCCGGTTTTCACCGCGCACCCAACTGAAGCAGCACGTCGATCGGTGCTCTTGAAACTTCGCCGCATTGCCGATGTGCTCCTCAACGAAAACAACAGCCCTGATTCTTCTGAGATCAGTGTCGTAGCGCTCGAGCAACTGAGGCAGTACATCGAATTGCTGTGGCAGACCGATGAGCTGCGCTTGGAACAGCCGCGCGTTATCGATGAAGCGCGCAATGCCCTCTATTACCTCGACGACATGACGCGGGGACCGCTGGCACATGTGCTCACCGACCTTGCAGACGCGTTCCATGCACTAGGGCATGAACTTCCACCGGACTCCCGCCCTGTGAGTTTCGGTTCGTGGATTGGTGGCGATCGCGACGGCAACCCGTTCGTCACACCCGCCGTTACCAGCGATGTGATTGTGTTCCAGCGCGAACATGCAATAGCAGACCTGCTGCCGCATATTGACCGCCTGCTTGAGGATCTGTCCATCAGCGATCGGATCGTGGGGCCGAGCCCGGAGCTGCGTGCTTCGGTAGAGGCAGACCTCATTCATCTTCGAGACCTTGACCCGCGGTTTTTACGCATTAATGCCGAAGAGCCGATCCGACTGAAGTTAACGCTGATCCGCATGCGTCTGCGACTGACCCGTGAACGTCTGGCCGCACGAAGCGCCCATGTCCCGGGCCGTGATTACGCAGGTACCCGCCAACTACTTGACGATCTGCTGTTGATCCGTGCCGATTTGATCACCCATAACGGCGTTTTCGTCGCGCAGGGGATTCTCGATCGCACGATCAGGCTTGTGGCCTCCATCGGCCTGCCCCTGACAACTCTTGACATTCGCGAACATGCCGACAAGTACCACCATGCCGTGGGTCAACTTATTGATCGACTCGACCTCGCACCCGTCCCATACTCCGAACTCGATCGCGAGCACCGAACAGAGTTGCTGACCCGTGAACTGAACGCCTTGCGCCCGCTCGCACCTACGCCCCCGCCACTCGACGAAGCGGGCATGAACACCTATGAGACATACCGAACCGTGGCTCGCACCCTGAATACCTACGGGGCACGAGCAATCGAGTCGTGCATCATTTCGATGACCCAAGGGGCAGATGATGTGCTCGCCGCGGTGGTGCTCGGCCGGGAGGCCGGACTCGTGGATTCCCACACCGGTACGTCGCGGGTCGATGTTGTGCCGCTGCTGGAAACAGTCGACGAACTTCGAGCGGCCGGGGAAATCATCGATCAATTGCTGAGCAATCCGATGTACCGATCACTCGTAGCCAGCCGTGGTGATGTTCAAGAAGTGATGCTCGGTTACTCCGACTCGAACAAAGATGCCGGCATCACCACGTCACAGTGGGAGATCCACCTTGCCCAGCGCCGGCTGCGCGATGTGACGGCTCGCCACAATGTCCGGCTACGCCTGTTCCATGGCCGCGGAGGAACTGTTGGTCGCGGAGGCGGGCCGACCTATGACGCGATCCTTGCCCAGCCGTGGGGAGTGCTGGACGGCGAGATCAAGGTCACCGAGCAGGGTGAGGTCATTTCCGATAAGTATCTGCTGCCTGCCCTGGCTCGAAACAATCTCGAGCAGATGGTGGCCGCGGTGCTCGACGCATCTCTCATGCACCGTTCTTCGCGGCAATCCCCCGGGCAACTCGCACAATGGGATGAGGTCATGTCGATTGCGAGCGCGCACGCACAGATGAGCTACCGCAATCTCGTTGATCACCCCGACCTGCCTGAATATTTCGCGTTGAGCACACCCGTGGAAGAGTTCGGCGCGATGCATCTGGGCTCTCGGCCATCGCGAAGGCCAGACACTTCCTTTGGCATCAGCGGCCTGCGCGCAATCCCGTGGGTATTTGGCTGGACGCAATCTCGGCAGGTGGTGCCCGGTTGGTTTGGCGTGGGTTCTGGGTTGGCTGCGACTCGTGCTGCCGGCTTCGGTGATGCCATCACCGAGATGTATGAACAGTGGCACTTCTTTCGCAACTTCATCTCGAACGTCGAGATGACCCTCGCAAAAACAGATATGACAGTTGCTCGGCAATATGTGGAACGGCTCGTGCCAGCAAGGCTGCACCCAATCTTCGAGACGATCCTTGAAGAGCATCAACGCACGGTTGATCAGGTGCTCAGCGTGACCGGACAGGATGCATTGCTGGCGGGCAACCCAACACTGGCCCGCACGCTGGCAACGCGCGATACCTATTTGCTCCCGCTGCACATGTTGCAGGTTTCTTTGCTGGATCGGGTTCGATCCACCGAGGAAGAGCTCACCCTCGTTGAATCGCGTCGCGCATTGTCTGTGACCATCAATGGGATCGCGACTGGGTTGCGCAATACCGGCTAAAGCGACCTGATCATTCGGTGGTTGCCCAACGTGTTGGGCTTCACTCGTTCAAGTCCTAGGAACTCAGCAACGCCTTCGTCGTAGGACTGCAGCATCTGCTCGTACACATCGTGATCAATGGGCGTTTCATCGATCTCCACAAAACCATGTTCGCCAAAGAAGCTGACCATGAAGGTCAAGCAGAACAACCGTTTGATTCCAAGAATGTTTGCGCGTTCCACGAGGGCTGCCAAGACGTGCGAGCCGATGCCCTGACGCAGGTGCATCCCAGATACGGCAAGTGTGCGGACTTCAGCGAGGTCTTCCCACATCACGTGCAGTGCGCCACAGCCGACCACGGCACCATCAACCTCGGCCACAACGAATTCCTGGATATCTTCAAAAAGGGTGACGGTGGCTTTGGAGAGCAGATGCCCATCACCTGAGTACTCGTCGATGAGTTTGCGGATGGTGCGTACGTCGGTTGTTCGTGCCTGGCGTACCACCACCTGACCGGTCTCACTCATTTCCATCACGCACCTGATGATCGTGTTCCGGCTTGACCAGTGGGAACAAGATCGTTTCGCGGATGCCCAGACCGGTGAGGGTCATGAGTAGACGATCAATGCCCATGCCCACCCCACCCGATGGCGGCATGCCGTGTTCAAGCGCGCGCAGAAAATCCTCGTCGAGGCGCATGGCTTCATGATCGCCCTGAACACCGAGCGCGCTCTGTTCCAACAAGCGTTCTCGCTGAACAACGGGGTCGATCAACTCCGAGTAACCGGTGGCCTGCTCGAAACCGTTGATGTAGAGATCCCACTTCTCGACCACGCCGAGGCGACTGCGATGTGCACGGGTGAGCGGGGAGGTGTCGACGGGGTAATCCATAACGAAAGTGGGGCCGGTAAATGTGGGGATGACGTAGTGCTCAAACAATTCTTCGAGCAACTTGCCCGCCACCCACGTTGGCGCAACCGAGATTCCCGCAGCAGCACAAAGAGCGGCAAGTTCGGTTCGGGAGGTTTCTGGTGTCAATTCCACGCCCACCGCGGCTGACGTTGCTCCGTAGAGATCGACTTCAGGCCACACCCCACCCAGTTCATGTTCGCTGCCGTCTGGATGGGTGACCACGGTGGTGCCGAACACCGCTTGCGCAGACTCTTGAATCAATTCCCGCGTGATCGTGGCCATTTCACGATAGTCGGCGTAGGCCTTGTAAAACTCGAGCATCGCGAACTCAGGCGAGTGGGAGGAATCAGATCCTTCATTGCGGAAGTTGCGGTTGATCTCGAAGACCCGCTCGAGTCCACCGACAACAGCCCGCTTGAGGAATAACTCAGGAGCGATGCGCAAAAAGAGTTCAAGGTCGAAAGCATTTGACCGGGTGACGAACGGACGCGCAGCAGCACCACCGTGAATCGTCTGCAGCATTGGGGTTTCGATTTCAAGGAACTCACGTTGCGTCAGACTTCGGCGAAGAGCCGCAACAACCTCGATGCGCGTGCGGGCGATGCGCTGAGCTTCGGGGCGAACAATCAGATCGACGTAACGTTGCCGAACGCGTGCCTCTTCATTCATGGGTTTGTGCGCTACCGGCAGTGGCCGCAGTGACTTCGCGGCCATGCGCCATTCATTTGCCAGGATGGACAGTTCACCCCGCTTGGACGTGATGACCTCGCCCTCAACAAACACATGATCACCGAGATCGACGAGCGCTTTCCAGGCCTCGAGTTGCTCAGCACCAACTTTGTCCAGGGACAGCATCGCTTGAATCTCGGTACCCTCTCCAGCCCGGAGGGTGGCGAAACACAACTTGCCGGTGTTGCGGGCGAAGATCACCCGGCCGGCCAGCGCCACCATCTGCCCGGTCGCCGTATCGGTCGCAAGATCGGGGTAATCGCTACGCACCGCAGCGATGGTCGTTGTGATGGGCAGGCTCACCGGATAGGGATCCATGCCGGCGGCAGCAAGTGCGGTGCGCTTACCCGCGCGGATCCGCATTTGCTCCGGGAGATCGTCGTTCTCCTCGTGAACCACTAGATCCTGCGTCATGACGGGTAAGGCTATTGGACGGCACCACGGGCGCCATGTGGGTGTCGCCTACGCTTGAGTCCATGTCTGCCACCGACTTTGCCGCTCCTGAACCCATCCGCGGAGTGATTTTCGATATTCACTCCACCCTCATTGACCAGGGATCGGCGGGAGACTGGCTCGATTCGGCACTTGCCCGAACCCCCCATCCGCTCAATAAGGCTGAGCGAACCGAGCTCGAGGCATTCTTGGACCGCATTTGGGAGGGCGCCCGCATCAGCGATCCCGAAAGCAGCCGCGACCTGTCCTTCGCAGCCCACCGTCGGGTGTTCCATGAATTGCTCGAGGCTGGTCCGAACATTGACAAGTCATTCGCTGACGTCCTCTATGAAGTCATGCTTGACGGCTGGACGGCCTACGAAGATGCTGCTCCCACACTCGCCGCGCTCAAGGAAGCCGGCATCAAAATCGCCGCGCTGTCCAATGCCGGGGTCCCCATCAGAGACGTACTGGACCGCGAAGGCCTGTTGCCCTACATCGATGCAACCGTGCTGTCCTACGAAGCGGGTTTCGTTAAGCCCGACGTTCGCATATTCAAGTCCGCACTCAATGCCTTGGGTCTCACCGCGCCTTCCGTGCTTATGGTCGGCGACAACGGGAAAGACGATGCTGGCGGTTCGGTTCTTGGGTTGCGCACGTTGATCCTGCCGCGCACCCGCGGTCCGGTTCACGGCCTTGATGCAGTTGTGCGCTTGGTTGTCGCGTAAACAGTTTTTACGACGTTCAACTGTTTCTTTCGAACACCATGCGTAATCCGATCAACGTGAGGTCGGGTTCGTGTTGGGTGATCGTTTCCGATTCGGGGACCACGATCGGAGCTAGGCCCCCCGTGGCGATCACCGCGGTAACGTCACCGATCTCTTCGATGATCCGGTCGACCAACCCGTCGACCTGCCCGGTGAAGCCATACACCGCGCCGGACTGCAGCGCTTCTACCGTGTTTTTACCAATGACTGAACGCGGACGCACCAGTTCGACCTTGCGCAACTGAGCGGCTCGAGATGCAAGGGCGTCGATCGAGATTTCAATTCCTGGTGCCAACGCCCCGCCGAGGAATTCACCCTTTTCTGAGATGACGTCGAGATTTGTAGAAGTGCCAAAGTCAACGACGATGCACGGACCACCGAATAGCGAGAATGCGGCGAGGGTGTTCACGATGCGATCGGCGCCGACCTCTTTCGGGTTGTCCGTGAGAATCGGAACACCAGTTTTGGTGCCCGGTTCGACGATCACGGTGTGCACATCGGAGTAATAGCGATCGAGCATGACGCGCATTTCACGCAACACTGCAGGGACAGTGCTGCACAGCGCGATCCCAGTGATCGGTGGCTGATCGGCGAGGAGTCCTCTGAAAATGAGCACGATTTCATCAGCCGTGGTTCGAGAATCAGTCTTGGTACGCCACGAGGAGCGAAGGGTCTGACCGTCGAAGAGACCGATCACGGTGTTGGTGTTGCCCACGTCGATGGCCAGCAACATTTAGTCCACCTCTCGCAGGTCTGCGCCGATGTCCAGAATTGGCGCCGAGTGGGTCAGGGCACCAACTGCAAGGTAGTCCACGCCGGTTGCTGCAACTTCTCGGGCGTTCGCAAGTGCCAAGCCACCTGATGCCTCTAACCGCGCACGGCCAGCGGTGCGGGCAACTGCGCTTCGCAACTCCTCAACGGTGAAATTGTCCAGGAGCACAAGATCTGCACCCGCCGCGAGCACCTCGTCAAGTTGTGCCATGGAATCAACTTCGACTTCAACGTCGAGGTCCGGGAACTGCGCACGGACCGCTGCAAATGCTTCAGCGACTCCCCCTGCAGCTAACACATGGTTGTCTTTCACCAGCGCGGCATCGGCAAGGTGCATCCGATGATTCACGCCGCCACCACAGCGCACCGCGTATTTTTCGAGTGATCGCAGTCCTGGGGTTGTCTTACGCGTGTCGCGGATCTGGGCACCCGTTCCCTCTACCGCATCCACCCACGCTGCTGTCGCGGTGGCGATTCCACTGAGATGGCTCAGCACATTCAAGGCCGGTCTTTCACCGCGCAACAGATCGTGGATCCGACCCGTGACAACAAGCACCACGTCGCCCGGTTCGACCCGCGCACCATCAGCAACGTGGTAATCGACCGAGATCGATTCACCATTCACCACGTCAAAAACCGCAGCTGCCACGGGCACACCCGCAATCACCCCGGCGCTGCGCGCCACAAGATCAAGGACCCCGAGGGCATGTGCTGGCACGGTCGCCATCGTCGTGACGTCAAGCCCGCCATCTAGATCTTCTGCCAGCGAGCGGGCCGCGATCTCTTCAACCTCGAGCGGCCTGAGTCCAGCTGCTGCCAACAGTTGCGTAGTAGCTGAGTTCAGCCGGTGGACCGGGTAATTCATGAGTGACCTTTCACGCGGATGCGACGGGTGATCACGTTTCCATGATCGTCGCGACGGGAGGCGAGTCTTACCTGCCAGTTCAAGTCGTCGCGATCGGGGTAGTCCTCGCGCCAATGGGACCCGCGCGTTTCCGTACGAGCGATGGCGTGCTCCACGAGCACACTGGCAATCGCATGCATATTGGTGGTTTCCCAATCCTCGGTGCAGGGCCGGCCAGGCGCAGAATCAGCGCTGGACTCCAACCACTCCCTTGCGATCTTCAATGACTCCTCGCTGCGCAGTACGCCAGCCTGCTCGTCCATCACCTGTTGCATGGCCCGACGAGCACTGTGCCCAATGAGTTCACCGCCTGATGTCGGGATATCAGTGGGAATCGAGGTCAAGGCATCTTCCTCAATCGCCTCTGCAATTCGGCGGGAGAAGACCAACCCTTCAAGGAGCGAGTTTGAGGCCAATCGGTTGGCGCCGTGCACTCCCGTGCACGCGGTCTCACCACATGCGTAGAGCCCTCGAATGCTGGATCGTCCCCACACGTCCGTGAGCACGCCGCCCGAAACGTAATGCTGTGCGGGAGCTACCGGAATCAGATCGGTCACCGGATCGATGCCTCGAATCCGGCACGACTCAACGATGGTGGGGAACCGATGAACCCACATATCCGCACCGAGACTCCGACCGTCAAGCCAGACATGCGCGGCATCAGTCTCACGCATTCGTCGCATGATCGCTTTGGCCACCACATCACGCGGAGCTAGATCAGCAAGTGGGTGCTCGAGCGCCATGAATGCTTCGCCATCAGAATCCAACAGAACAGCACCCTCACCGCGCACCGCCTCAGATACCAATGGTTGCTGGCCTTGGGCGAGTGGGCCCAGCCAGAGAACCGTCGGGTGAAACTGCACAAACTCAAGGTCCGCAACTTCTGCACCCGCTCGCAGAGCGAGCGCAACACCATCACCCGTAGAGACATACGGGTTGGTGGTCTGTCCGAACACCTGCCCAAAGCCACCGGTTGCCAGAACCACAGCAGGAGCGAGCGCAGCCCCAACCCCGTCACGCTGCCCGGGTCCGATCACATGCAGGGTGACGCCCTGCGCAGAACCGTCAGCAGCAGTGATGAGGTCAAGTACGAGAGCGTTTTCGACAATCTCGATCCCTGGATCCTGCAAAACCGCGGCGACGAGTGCCCGCGACACTTCAGCACCGGTGGCATCACCGCCCGCATGCGCGATTCGATTTCGGTGGTGACCTCCTTCACGCGTCAGTGAGATTGCGCCATTGGGGTCGGTATCAAACTGTGCACCCCACGAAATGAGATCGCGCACCGCGTTCGGGCCTTCAGTCACCAGAACACGAACCGCCTCAACATCGCACAGCCCAACGCCAGCCACCAGGGTGTCTTCTTCATGCTCGGCCGGGGAATCATCGTCGGCAAGCGCTGCCGCGATACCACCTTGCGCCCAACGTGTTGAGCCTTCGCTGAGCTGCGCCTTGGTGACGAGCAACACCGTCTTGCCCTGTTCGCGAACATGCAATGCAGTGGTGAGACCTGCAATCCCTGATCCAACGACGATGACATCGGCTGTCGCTGTCCAACCCGGCTCTGGAGCCTGCAGGCGCCTCGGCAATGAAATGCTCATGGGCCAACCACCTCCGCTGCCATGTTGTCGATTAATCGGGTGTTACCGACCTGCCCCGCCACGAGGATACGAGCCGGCCCGTTCGCTGCTGGACCGCGAAGATCTGGTGTGCGAACTTCGCAGTAATCAACGTCGATCTTGCCGCGCAGTTCAAGAAGCGCAGCGCGCTCCATAGCGGCCGCGCCCGCACCGGATTGAGCGATGGCTGCGTATAACGCCCGCGGTATGGCAGCTGCTCGCTCTCGCTCATCGTTGGAGAGATACACATTACGACTGCTCATCGCCAGGCCATCACTTTCCCGGACAGTGGGTGAACCCACCACCTCCACCGGAATTCGCAGCGTCTGCACCATGGCTCTGATCAACGTGAGTTGTTGATAATCCTTCTCACCAAAAAGAGCATAATCGGATTGCGTGATACCGAGCAGGGCATGCACGACCGTCAACATCCCGCGGAAATGCCCGGGCCGATGAACTCCTTCAAGTTCTTCCCCAAGCTGCCCAGGGTCAACGGTGATCTCCCAACCGGCATCGCTCGATGCGGAGTTGCCGTACACCTCGGTCACATCTGGAGCAAAAACAATATCGACGCCCTCCGCCTCGCAGGCCGCAATATCTGCTGCCAATGTGCGTGGATAAGCCTCGAAATCCTCCCCCGCCCCGAATTGGGTTGGATTCACAAAGTCGGTGACAACAACTTCTCCTGTGGCACCTACGAGGCTGCGCGCATGACGCATCAGTGATCGGTGACCTTCATGCAATGCGCCCATGGTCATGACAACTGCGCGCGGGCGCGCTTCAGATGAATGCCGAAGCAACTCAACGCCAAGGTGAGCAACGGCGGTCATGGCTTCAACTCTCGCCCAGAATCTGCCAAAACTTCAAGCAGCGCCCCCGCCTGCTCCATGGTGATCAGGCTCGAACTCAGCGCCCGATCAGTGGCGAGTCGACCCATCGCTTGATACGTGGCAGCTGCGAGTGGGTCAACTTCAGAAATGGCGCGCACATGCGCGGCAACAGTCTGCGCATCCCCGCGTGCAATAGGTCCGGTCAATGCTGCATCACCTTGACGGAGCGCATTGTCCAGTGAAGCGCTGAGCAGTGGGGCAATCAACCTCTGCGGGCTTTCCATGCCGGCTTCTTCAAGGAGTGATACCGATGCGTTGACCAAAGTGTTCAAGTAATTCGCGCCGAGGGCTAAGGCGGCGTGATAGAGCGAGCGTGCCTCCTCTGGCACCCAAATGGGCTCACCACCCATCTCAACGACCAACGCTTCTGCCACCGGCCTGATCTGCTCTGGTGCTGTCACACCAAAAGGCGCATCAGCCAATCGGTCAAGGTCAATGCTGGTTCCGGTGAATGTCATGACCGGGTGCAACGCCAAGGGCAAGGCACCTACTTCAAAGGCCGGTGCAAGTACCTCGAGTCCGTAACGACCAGAAGGGTGCACCACGAACTGGCCGGCATGGATTGCTCCGGATCCCACGAGCCCTCGCACCAACTCGGGCAGAACATCATCAGGGACAGCAATCAACACGAGATCTGCGTCGGCTCCAACCTCGGTCACCGGGACGATCGGCACTCCGGGTAGCAGCGCCTCCGCGCGCAATCGCGAAATATCTGAGACCGCAGAGACCGCATTCACATGATGGCCAGCGCGGCGTAGGGCAGCACCGAGCACAGCGCCGGCTTTGCCGGCACCGATGATCCCGATGGAGAGTCGCGGCGGTGCGTCCGTGCTCACGTTGCCGAGCCTAGACAAGTGCCCACATGTAGGTAGATGGCAGCATGACCTGGTGACCGAAACCCGCCTCCTCGTTGCTGTGGGCCAAGCAGCCCACCTGGAATGCGATGCGGTGCTTGATCTCGGACCATTTCACCCCAGCGCCCACGCCGGTCTGCAACTCGAAATCACCACACGTGATGGCCACATCACCTCAGTGGATCCACGGGTCGGATTGATGCATCGAAGCGCGGAAAAACTCTTTGAGGTGCGCGATTATCGACAGATACTGATGTTGGCCAATAGGCATGACTGGCTAGCGCCCTTCTCATCTGAGCTCGGGGTTGCCCTAGTAGTGGAATCGGCCACCGGAATCGCTGTGTCCCAGCGCGCCACCTGGTCGCGCATGGTCCTTGCTGAAGCAACAATCATCATGGCTGGCCTTGCTTTTCTTGGGACCGCCGACCCACAGGGTTCACTGCATGCGCTGCTGCGCCACCGGGAGGAGTGGACCGCGTGGCTTGAACGTGCCACCGGCTCGCGTGTGCATCCGATGATCACCCGGATCGGTGGTCTTGCTGCACCGATCAGTGATTCGGTGCTCTCCGAGGCGGTTTCACTTGCCGCGAAGTTGTCCCAAGACATCGAGGATGCCCACAGCGCCCTGAGCCGGCTCTATCTTGAACTCGATGGATTGGCAGTCCTCACCACCGAGAGTGCACTCAACTTTGCCGTCAGTGGCCCAGTCGCACGGGCTAGTGGTCTAGATCTTGATATTCGCACCGCTGCGCCGTATCTCGCATACGACCAACTCGCCGATCACCTTTCACTTTCGACGAGCACCGCAGGAGATGCCGCTGCTCGGTATCGGGCATTGGTCGATCAGGTATTGGCCAGCGCTCGGGTCTTACCCATGTGCGTCGATCAGGTGCGTGCTTGTAGTGATCAGCCGATAGATGTGCCCCTGCCCAAAACACTCAAAGTTCCCGAGGGCACCTACTACGTTCGCACCGAGAACCCCATGGGTACAAGTGGTTGGTTACTCGATAGCACCGGAGACAAAACTCCATGGCGATTGAAGATTCGATCATCATCGTTCGCGAACCTGCAGGCGATGCCAACGGCGCTGATCGGCATGCCCATTGATCGGCTAGCCGAGGCGGTGCGCTCGTTCTTTGTGCTGATGGGTGATGTTGATCGCTGAGATCGCCTCAGCTCGTCTCAGCTGTGCTCGCGAATGTACGTGGCGAACCGGGCCCGGAGCAGAGCTTCGCTGGTTGGATCCATCTCGCCTTTGCCGAACATTTCCTTCACCGCCCGAACCGTCTCAATGAATGTTCCGCCGACCGCACCGAGGTCGCCACCTTCTCCCTCAATGGCCACCATTCCGGGCATGTGCGAGAAAACGTCGGAGAAGAAACCAACGTCGAGGCGCTTCTCAGCAATGTGAAATGCCTTATGGCGCAATTCGTCAAAGGGCAGGTCTTCGAGCGGCATCTCAGTCATGACGTGAGCCTAACCCCCGCGCATCATCGTCAGGGTGGACCGGGATGCGGCAGATCGATTCGAGCCACAAGGCGATGATGACCAGAGCGAGCGCTCCGGCCGCGGCCACCACGCACGCCCAGAAAGTGGCCTCCCCCGCTGGTGTTCCGATCGCACCTGCACTCCCGATGCCGATACCCGCATACAAGCCCGCAACGACGGCACCGGTGCGCGATGCCGCCATTGCCAGAGCAGCCGTTCGAGCAGCCGCTATCGCGGGGACCGGCTTGGTGCCCGGTTCTTTGCGCAAGCGCGGTCGCAGCAGGTAGGTCCAGGTACCCAAGGCAATCGCAAGAAGCCAGATGGCACCCGATGCGAGGGGTGGCACCGAGACGACGCGACCTGTCCAGCCATCGGTCAGCCACGCAATCGCAAGACCCACCGCCAGCGCACATACCGCGATCGCGATGAGCAGACTCGCTCGCGTCGGTTTCATGTGAGTCTCTCCCCCGCCATGACCTGAACGTCTGCATCGATTCCGTCAGTCAGTGCCTCAACGAGTGCTTGCACTGAACCAGAACCCACCAAATGCGCATCAGGTTCTGCCTCCAACCACGGGATCAGCACAAACCCGCGCTCAGCAGCCCGCGGGTGCGGAAGGGTGAGCCGCTCGGAATCAAGAACTTCTGTGTCCCAAGAAATGAGATCCAGATCTAGCGTGCGCGGCCCCCAACGCACTTCGCGGGTTCTTCCCCAGACCTGTTCAATCTCCTGCAACACATCAAGAACATTAAGTGCTGCAAGTTCGGTAGTTCCTACCACCACAGCGTTCACATATTGCGGTTGCTCTGGGCCACCAACTGGCTCAGTCACATAGAGCGACGATGACGAGGTGACGGTGACGCCGTGACCGGCGAGTGCACCAACAGCACCGCGTAGGGCGGCCACCGGATCACCAAGGTTTGCACCCAATGCAATGACCACCTTGTGTACCGTCATGATCAGGCCTCGGATGTTCCTTGCAGACGACGAATACGCAGCACGACGTCTGTGAAGGGCACCGGAATAGGGGCGGATGGCTTGTGCACCGCAACGTCGACTGCCGACACCCGCTTATGGGTTAAGCACGCTGTCGCGATGTTCTCGGCAAGGGTCTCAATCAAATCCACACTGGGCCCGGTGATGCAGTCATGCACCTGCTGCGCCACCACTCCGTAGTCAACTGTCATCGCAAGATCATCTGATTGCGCAGCATCTACAACCGAGAGTTCGAGGTCTACATCAACAATGAACTCCTGACCATTCGCTTTCTCGTAGTCGAAAACGCCATGGTGCCCAACCGCGGTGATCCCCACGATGGAAATTCGGTCAGCCACGCTGCGCCTCCTGCCAGTGGTGAAGCACTACTAAAGCATCCGCCGTTGATCGCACATCATGCACACGCAAGCCCCACACACCTGCTTGCGCGCACAGCAGACTCACCGCTGCGGTCCCGTCATCACGCTCGGCAGCCGGCCGAGGGGTTCCACCTGAATCCGCAAGGGCTGACCCCAAAAAACGTTTGCGTGATGCCCCGATCAGGAGCGGGTATCCCAGAGCAGCAAACGTCTCAAGATGGGCAAGAACCTGCCAGTTGTGATCGGCCTCCTTCGCGAAACCCAACCCGGGATCAACCACGATGGATTCGGCGGGGATCCCGGCGGCGAGGGCGGCCTCGATCCGTGCGGTTAAGTGATCACGCACCTCACCCACCACGTTTTCATAGTTGGAAAACTCGTTCATACGGTCGCTAAATCCCCGCCAATGCATCAGCACCACGGGCACACCTAACTCAGCCGCAGTATCAAGCATGGCCGGATCAGCGAGTCCGCCGCTGACATCGTTAATCATCTGAGCACCCGCCGCCACGCTTGCTCGAGCAACGTCTGCACGCATGGTGTCAATGCTGATCGCTACCCCGGCACCACACAGAGCCGAAACCACCGGGATCACCCGCGCAAGTTCGGTCTCTAGATCTATGCGCACTGCCCCGGGTCGCGTGGATTCCCCACCCACATCGACCAGAGTTGCCCCCTGGTTGATCAGCGAGAGTCCGTACAAGGAGGCATCCGCACTGTTGTGATGTTTGCCGCCATCAGAAAAGGAATCAGGGGTGACGTTGAGCACT
>CAIXFB010000283.1 GCA_903918595.1 uncultured Actinomycetes bacterium | reverse complement strand
CATACCGGGTCACGGCCCAGTACGGGCGGTCTTCATACATGCACTTGGCCACAGGCTCGGTTGCTCGCATGTGTGCAAACGTTGCGTGTGGGATCCCATCTGCGTACGTGTTGGGATCGGTGATGTCGAGGTCAGTGCGACCGCTCGTATGTGACATGTCAGGCACCAAGCGTGGGATCGATCACGAAGCGACCGGTGACCTGTCCTGACTCCAGGCGTGCATGTGCCTCTTGCACTTGGGACAGACCAATCACCTCGATCTCAGAGTGCAATTCGTGCTGCTGCGCTAGTGCCACGAGTTCGGCGAGCTGATTTCGCGTGCCCCAAACCGATGTCATGAACCTGGCCTCATGCGGCACTGCTCCGAAGCCAAAGGGAATCGTTCCGCCGTACAAGCCCACCACCACGGCGATGCCTTGCCGCGCCACATGGTCACGCGCAGTCTGCAGCGTTGCGTCTGCGCCAACGAAGTCGACGACCGCCGTGAACAGGCCATCGACCTCGCCGGGAGCAACTGCCACGTCGGCCCCCAAGCGCAAGGCCTGCTCGCGCTTCTCCGCGGAGGCGTCGACCACAACCACTTCAGCATCACTTCGGATCTTGAGGAACTGCAATCCGAATTGGCCGAGTCCGCCAGCACCGATGACGAGGGCGCGTGGGCGCGCAACTGAGGCGAGGGTGGCCAGAGTGTGATCTACGGCGCGGTAGGCGGTGAGGCCACCGCAAGCCAGCGGCGCGGCGTGCGCGGGGTCGAGGTCGCCGAGCGGAACGAGGTATCCCTCATCGGGAACGGCCATCCGTTCGGCGTAGCCGCCGTCCTTGAACAAGCCTGCCTCGGTTGCATTGGGGCAGATCATTTCCTGACCGGAATCGCAGGCCCAGCAACCCGGTTGGCGGCAACCCCAGCAGGCGTACACGAGCACATTGCCGAGGCGTTCGTGCCGGCCACTGACCTCGTGACCCAAGATCACCGGGAGTTTGGTGGTGTAGTCACCGGCCGCCGCGTGCAGATCGGAATGACAGATCCCGCAGGCGAGCACGTCGATGACCGCGCCGCCCTCGGGGGCGACGGGTTCAGGGGCATCGACCTGGGCCAATGGGTGACCGGGACTAGTCAGTACGGCTGCTCGCATTACGGGCTCCTTGGGGCGGGTGGCCAAATTTGGGACGTTTGGGCAACGGATCGGGGAGAATTCCCTCCTCGAGCCCAGCTATCAGACTACATTTATCAAGTATCCAAAATTGCCTTTTCAGGAGGATCGATGACCCGGGACGACCAAGCAGGCTGGGAGCGGGTTGCCCGCCTGTGTGAGGAAAACAGCATTCACACCGTCGAATGCGTCATCGTCGACACCTGGGGCATCCCTCGAGGCAAGCGCATCCCCGTGCGGCAGTTTCTGCGCGGTGCCGGGTACTCCATCGCCAACGTTGTCTACTCCTGGGATCCGACCTGTTTCATTTTCTCGACGCCGTGGGTGAATGAGGAGGACGGCTTCCCTGATATGCACGCGATCCCCGATCTCGCGAGCTTCCGAATCGCGGGCTGGACCGAGGGCGTCGCCATCGTGATGTGCGACACCGTGCATCCGGATTCAGGCGCAACGATTGAAATGGATGCGCGAGCGATGCTGAAAAAGCAACTTGCTCGGTTCGAAGATATGGGCTTTGAGGTTAACGCCGCCACAGAACTTGAGTGCCACTTCTACGACGCGAACTGGCAGCCGCTCTACAGCGATATCAACTGCTATTCGATCGCGCGTGGCGCCGAAATGAACTACTTCATGCACGACATTTGTGAGTCGTTGCGCAAAACCGGAATCGAAGTCGAAGCATGGAACGTGGAATATGGCCCGGGTCAAACGGAAATTAACTTGCGTTACGGCCCATTGATGGAGATGGCCGATGCCACCATCTACTTCAAGTACATCGTGCGCACCGTTGCGAAGAAGCACGGCATCAACACCACGTTCATGGCTAAGCCGTTCCTGCTTGAAGCGGGCAATGGCATGCACATCCATCAGTCACTGTCGCGAAACGGCGAGAACGTCTTCGCTGTGCAGGATGAGGACTCGATCATCGGGAACTCGTTGATGCGCAAGTACCTGACCGGACTGCTCGCGCATCACAAAGAACTTCAACTCATCATGACGCCCACAATCAGTGGTTACAAGCGCGTGCAGGACTACTCGTTCTCACCCACTCAGGTCACGTGGGGACTCGACCACCGACTCGTGGGAGTTCGGTCGATCGTCGGCGCGGGCTCGGGCAACAGGCTTGAGTCCCGCTGGGCTGGCGCTGACGCGAACCCGTACCTCGTTCTCGCTGCGTGCCTTGCTGCCGGTATGGACGGAATCGAGAATGACTACGAACTGATGCCGCAGGTGGTGGGCGACCCGCACGCCGACGAGCAGTGGGAGCGGCTGCCTGTCACGATCGACGGCGCCATCGAGAACTTCGACACTCCGTTCACACGGAGTACATTCGGCGACGTGTTCGTCGACAACTTCCTCATCATGCAGCGCCGGGAGGCGGCTGAATTCGCAGAGCATGGCCACAGTGTTGATGGCGATGTCAGTGACTGGGAGATTGCGCGCTACCGAGGCGTCATCTAGATGACACGAGTATTGCTCATTAGTCACGAACCACAGGCGGACTCGGGGATGATCGGCCAGATTCTGCACGATGAGGGTATCGACGTTGACGCGCACTTCGTGCTGGAAAATCCGGAGGCCCCCAACACAAATTTTCCCGACCCGACTCAGTACGACGCCGTGATGGTATTTGGATCATTTTGTAACGCTTACGACGAAAACTCGCGAGTGTGGGTCTCTCCGGAGGTTGCCCTCATCCGGGAAATCGTTGATCAGGACATTCCCTACCTCGGTGTGTGCTTTGGTGGGCAACTGCTTGCCGAAGCATTGGGTGGTTCCGTGGAGCCGGCACCTGCGGGTTCAGATGAGATCGGTCTCGTCACCTTCCCTGGTGAGAACCTGCCGATCCCGCAAGGGCCGTGGTTCACCTGGCATGAGGATCGGACCGTGGTGCCACCTGATGCTGAAGTCCTTGCCAGCAATGATCAGGCTGTGCAGCTTTTCAAGTACCAGCGAGCGGTAGGGACTCAATTTCATCCCGAAGCGCATGTGGACTTGGTGGCGCAGTGGACCCGAATCGGTGCCGATCACATTCCAGCTCGAACGAGTGAGCAAGAGATTCTCGGAGATCTCACTGCGAACGCCGACGAACTCCGCGCAAATTGCCGCAAACTCGTTGACTGGTTCCTTGATGACATCGCAGTGGTTTCCCGGTGAGTCCAACCCTTGAGGGAATCGTCGTCGTTTCCATCGAACAGGCGATCAGTGCACCTTTTGCTAGTAGGCAACTCGCTGATCTGGGTGCGACCGTCATCAAAGTGGAACGCACGGATGGAGATTTTGCCCGACATTACGACCATCTCGTCAAGGGCAACTCGGCATTCTTCGTGTGGGCAAACCGGGGCAAGGAATCGCTCGCACTTGATCTCACCAAGACTGAAGACTCAGAACTGCTCGCATCGCTCATCGCCGGTGCGGACGTGGTGATGCACAACGTGTCGCCGGAGGCCGCACGCCGGCGCGGCCTTGATGCGCCGACCCTTCGAGCGGCGCGCCCGGACCTCATTGTCTGCGCGATATCTGGATATGGCGAAGGTGGACCGCGGAGCGAAGACAAGGCCTATGACCTCGCGATTCAAGCCGAAGCCGGTGCTTTCTCCGTGACCGGAGATGAAGAAATGAGCAAGGTCGGTTTCTCGGTGGCCGACATTGCCTCGGGCATGTACGCCCTCACCAGCATCCTTGCCGCGCTCGTTCGCCGTGATCGCACGGGAGAAGGTGCAGATATCCATGTCTCGATGCTCGAGGCGCTCTCTGAATGGCTGTCCGCGCCGATGTACGCGACTGTCTACGGCGCTGGGCAAGCTCCACGTACGGGTCGCAGACACCACGCCATCGCTCCCTACGGCACTTTTCACCTTGCAAGCGGCAACACCATCTTGATCGCTGTCCAAAGCGATGGTGAATGGTGTTCACTCGCCGAATCACTACTTCTTGCACCGGAATTGGGCACCGATCCAAGGTTCGCTACCAATCCCGATCGGCTTGCGAATGTGGTGGAGATGGAGGCCTTGATAGCGGAGGTTCTGCAATCAATCCCAGATGAGGAAGCACTGGCAAGGCTGGCTGCCGGCCGGATTGCGGTGGCTCGTGTGAATGATTTGCAGGGTGTCTGGAATCACGAGCAACTCCGTTCGCGAGGTCGCTTTGTGGAGGTGGCCACGGAGTTTGGTCCGGTCGAGTTGCTGGCTGCTCCGTTCGATATCAGCGGGAGTGACCCGGCGACGGGATTTGTCCCGGCTCTGGGCCAGTTCCGACCGGAGGTTATTGAGTCGGTCATTGCGCGGGGCAGGACGCGGAAATCCTGAAGCGAGGAATCTAGCCGAGAGCACGTGGTGCCTCAAGTCACATTGCCCGCGAAATTTGGGGTGTTGTAGCTTGCCTTGACTCGGATTCCTTACCGTACATAGGGCAGGGCGCTGGGCATGCTGGCAAGGTAGAACTGGTCAGTTTTCGCTTTCGCTATTTTTTTACAGGAGTCGTTGAATTTCGGCGATGTCACGCGCGATCTGAACGGGGTTGAGATTGACCGGGTAAGCGGTGAGTTCGTCCTGCTGGGCTTGGCTCAGGACGTTCGTGGCGACGAGCCTTTCCAAGGAGGTGGCGGGTATTTTCACGAGACCAACCCGTCACCCCCACGAGTTGATCCAAAATCCGGCCAGTATCGGCTTCCCAGCTTTTACGTACGCCTTCGCATACGTCGCGGGCATATTGAGTGAGTCTCGTTGACCTCTTGACGAGGTTTACATCAACTCTTACTATCAAATGGTGCAAGTCAGGGGAAATTTGGACCGTGCATCCAACCGGTTTGGCGGAGCGCGTCTGTTCACCTACCCCTGTTCAGTGCTACTTGCAGTCACGACTGTGTTGGCTTTTGCACCGGCGGCCGAGGGCGGCCCGAAGGCGAAGGCACCGGTGACATGGTCTTGGAACGGTAAGGATGCCTGGCTACCCAGTGCGAAGGCTCCGAACTGCGGGAAATTTCGCCTGCAACCTCCAGCACAGGTCTCTGCCCTAGATGGCTGGCTACCACCAGGGCGGCTCAATGAGACGGCTCGGTACTACAAAGCGCATGGCGCTCTGCGCTTTACTGACCCGAGTGCGCAGGGAACAGTGGCCGCCGCCATTGATGGCTACTTCGTTCGGGGGGCTGCATACCGGGAGAACCGTGATGGCCAAATGAACGGGCCGGGGTCGTCCGTTCAGTACCTAGTCGACATTCAGCACCCCTGCGGATTCCTGGTGCGCTATGACCACCTGCGAACCCTCAGCCCAGCACTCCAACGGATCTTCGATCGCAGCATTCCGGTGGGCGAGGACTCGAGGACCACCAACGTGAAGCCCGTGAAGATTTCTAAGGGGCAGGTGCTTTCGACCGCGGTAAGTGTCGCTGAACAGCCGTCACCGCGACAGTTTGACTTCGGGGTTTACGACCTGAGGCGTAAGCAGCAGTCGCTGCACAGCGGCGGGTGGCTCGCGGATCGTGGTAGTGGCGCCGAGTTGGCAGACTTCACGGTCTGCTGGCCGCGGTTGATGGGATCGACAGGTGCCCAGATTGAAGCTTTGCCGAACATTGCTCCGCAGGACGGAACCGACATCTGCTGAGGGCAGCGCGAGTTAGCGCCGATTCTCACGCAGCGCATTTGACCCTAGTTGCTGTTGATTTGCAGGCTAATTCGCCGGATCGGTCACGACCGGTCGTGCGATCGCCTCGGTCGCGGCGGCAGACTTCAAGGCACTCCAGCTCGAACTCGGTGGCAACAATCCGGTGATCGTGCTGCCGGACGCCGATGT
>CAIXFB010000282.1 GCA_903918595.1 uncultured Actinomycetes bacterium | reverse complement strand
GATCGGGGTTGCCCTCACCTTGTTCGGCCTTGGCTTGGTGTCTGAGGCGTGGAAAGGAATTGTCTTTGACACACTCGGCGTCATCGCTGGATTGGTGACCGCGGTCGCACTCGCGCTCTATTGGATCCTCGGAGAGTCTGGCCAACAGAAGCGCGATGCACTGTCTTTGACGATGTGGGGATTCATTTTTGCCACCATCACGTGGACGGTGATCTCACCCTGGTGGAACTACCCGTGGGATGTGCTCGGTCGCACGGCTGCCCCGATGCTCGATGGCTGGCCCGGGCTTCCCATTTGGCTGATCATGCTGTGGGGCGTAATCGCGGGCACCGTGATTCCGTTCCTACTCGTTCTGGGTTCACTGCGCAGAATCGGTGCGCAACGTGCAGGTCTGGTGGGCACCACTGAACCACTATGGGCAGCGATCATTGCGCTGTTGCTACTTGGTGAGGTACTCACGCCGATTGAAGCTGTTGGTGGTTTGGTTGTTCTCGGTGGCATCCTGATAGCAGAGACTTCGCGCAAAAATTCGCATGTCACACCGGGCGAATTTCCCCAGATTGACGAATAACAAGCCGCGAAGGAACTATGTGTAATTCCTCGGAGATCTTGCCATCGCGAATTCGCTCGAAGAGCAGCTCAGCCGCGATTTGGCCCATCCGCCTTGGATCTTGCGCAACCACAGCAACTGGTGGGTCGAGTAGGTCCGCAAGTGCAAAATCGTCAAAGCCGATCAGCGCAACATGGTGCTGCAACTCTGCCAATTTCAGTGCGCGCACCACTCCCATGGTGATCATGTTCTGCGCGGCGAAGATTGCCGTCGGTTGATTACTTTCGGCAAAGAATCCTGACGCAACTTTCTCCGCCTCATCGGTGCCTTTGATGTTCCGAACCACCCATGCGGGGTTGATCGGCAGATGGTGCTGTCGCATTGTGTCGATGAAACTTTGGTGCCGCTGCGTTGCAGTGTCAAGAATCGATAGACCACCCATGAATGCAATGCGTTGGTGTCCCAATGCAATCAGATGTTCAATCGCCAGCCGGGTTCCTTCGGCGTTGTCGGTCAGTACACAGTCCGCGTCGATCCCGTGCGGCAGGCGGTCCACGAAAACCATCGGCAAACCATTTGCTCGTTCGCGTTCCAGATACGCGTGATCGCCAGCAGTGGGGGTCAGGACAAGACCGTCGACACGTCTGGAAGACAAAGCACGAACCAAGTCAGACTCGCGCTGCGGATCCTCATGGACGCTGGCACCCAGCACCGCGACCTGATGCAACCGGGCTACATCTTCAACACCTGCATGTACCGCTGACGAGAATTCGTTTGAGACATCTTCGATCATCAAGCCGATGGTGGAGGTGCGTCGGTCTGATCTGCGGAGGTTGCTTGCCGTGAGGTCAGGTCGGTAATCCAGTTCCGCTGCCGCGGATTCGACCTTCGTCACGAGTTCCGGGGACACACCCACCTCGTGGTTCACCACGCGTGACACTGTTTTCAGACTCACCCCAGCACGGGCGGCGACATCTTTCATGGTTGGTCTCGCTGGAATTGCTCGAGGGGCTGCCATTTTGGGCTCGAGGTCCCCCTCTAGGTCCATAACGGTGTCATTACGACTAGTCACATCCATCCCAAAGTCCTTGACACCACCCATAGCTACACCCTAGACATACCTTGACAACGTTGTCAGGACTTCCTGAGAACGTCGGGGATCACGGTCAGCACGTTCAAACTGGCACCGGATCCGGGCACCCGCCCGGCAACGGTTCCGTAACGGGTTGGGCGCGTGGACTGGCACTCAAGGCAACTTGGGCCTAGACATGACCTTGACCCCCGGGTCACCATCAATCACCCTTCGAAGGGAATACACATGTTCAACCGCGGAAAGCGTGGACGTGCGTTTGCTGGAATCGCAGCAATCGGCGCACTGTCCTTGACCCTGGCGGCTTGTGGCGGCGGCGACTCAGAAGAGTCCACCGACGCAGCAGCCGGCACCGAGACCAGTGCAGAGGGCGGCGAGCTCGTAGCCGTTTCGCTCATCACCAAGGACTCAACCAACCCATTCTTCGTCGCCATGCAAGAGGGCGCGAAGGCAGCAGCTGCCGAAACTGGCGTTGACCTCACGGTCGGCTCCGGCAAGGAAGAGGGCGACGACCAGGGCCAGATCGACCTGATCGAGAACGCCATCGCTCAGGGCCAAGCAGGCATCCTGATCACCCCAATGTCAGTGAACGTCAACGACGCGATCGCAAAGGCCCGCGAAGCCGGCCTCTACGTCATCGCTCTTGACACCCCGACCGATCCCCCGGACGCGGTTGACATCACCTTCGCAACAGACAACTGCCTCGCAGGTGAGGCAATTGGCCAGTGGGCAGCAGGCAAGCTCAATGGCGAGAAGGCAACCATCGCCCGTCTGGTCATCTTCAATGACCGCATGGTCTCGGTTGACTACTGCCGCGACAACGGATTCCTCCGTGGCATGGGCATCGACATCAAGGATCTGACGATCATGGGTGACGAAGAGACCACTGGCTCCTACACCGCTGGTGCAGGTGGCGAGTACGAGATCGTATGTCTCGAAGCAACCGGTGCTAACGAAGAAGGCGGCCGTAAGGGCATGGAGACCTGTCTCTCCAAGAACCCAGACATCAACGTCGTCTACACGATCAACGAGCCGACCGCATTCGGTGCCGCTGAGGCATTGAAGTCTGCTGGCAAGACGATCGGCACCGACGTTCTCATCGTTTCGGTTGACGGCGGACTCGCCGGCGTCGAGGCAGTGAAGGCCGGAACCATTCAGGCCACCTCGCAGCAGTACCCGCTCAAGATGGCCGAGCTCGGCGTCAAGGCGATCAAGACGATCGCTGATGGCGGCGCAGCACCGGAGAACACGTCAGCTGACGGCACGTTCTTCGACACCGGCGTCGTTCTGTGCACCGAAGATCCTCAGGACACGGTTACCGCCGCTCCTCAGGAGAACGCACAGTTCTGCATCGACAACGCTTGGGGCTAAACCCTCCAGCGTGTACATGTCCTGAGGGGCAGCAGCTCGAAAGAGCTGCTGCCCCTCAGCACTAACTACATAGATACATCAAGTCAGAACTAGGCCAGACACCTGTAAAGCACAACCGCTGAAACGTAACCGCGACATTGAAGTGCATGAAAAAGATATGTGCGACATACAAAAAGTCCGTAGACTGCGGCGCTATAAGGACCGCATCCATCTGGAGGTTTGACGGTGAGCGATTCCGCTGCCCCGCAACTCGATCTCGCTGAGGAATTCAGCAGTCGTTCCACTCCCATGCAGAAGGTTCAGTCGACCTTGCACAGGTACCCGTACCTGAGCCCGCTGATCGTTCTCATCGTGGCGATGATCATCTTCACGTTGCTCAACGAGCGCTTCATCCTGCCGCAGAACCTCTCGCTGATGACCCAGCAGACGGTGATCGTCGGAACGCTCGCTATTGCCCAAACGCTCATCATTCTGACCGCCGGTATCGACCTGAGCATTGGCGCGATCATGGTCTTGGGTCAGATGGTCATGGCGAACTTGGCGGTATCAGCCGGCGCATCAAACGTGCTCCCCATCGCCGGTCAGTCGCCTGTCGTCGCGATCTTCATCGGAATCGTGATAGCGATGTTGGCGGGCGCCGTCAACGGTTTCTTGATCGTCAAACTCAGCCTGCCGCCATTCATCGTGACCTTGGGCACGCTGAGCATTTTCACCGCTCTGACCCTGATCTTGTTCAAGGCTCGCACCATTCAGGGCCCCGAGATTCCCGAGCTTTTGAAGATCATGGGCGAAACATTCCCCATTGGCCCATTCCAGGTCATGTATGGCGTCATCGTGATGCTGGTGCTGTATGCGATCTTCGCCTACATTCTGCGCAGTACCGCATGGGGCACCCATATCTATGCAGTCGGCGATGACCCACAGGCCGCTGAGCTTTCGGGTATCAACACCAAGCGCGTTCTCTTCAGCGTCTATGTGGTCTCCGGTCTGATCATCGGTATCGCTGCGTGGATCACGATCGGTCGCGTGGGTTCGGCAAGTCCCAACGTGGCACCAGGTATCAACCTCGACACCATCACCGCTGTGGTGATCGGTGGCACCTCGCTCTTCGGTGGCCGCGGAACCATGATCGGAACTCTTCTGGGAGCTTTGATCGTTACCGTCGTTGAAAACGGCCTCGCACTGGCCGGTCTGGATCAGGCTTACCGCGTTCTAGCAATCGGCGTCCTGGTGATCGCCGCTGTCGCCCTCGACCAGTGGATCAGGAGAGTGAAGTCATGACCGACGTCCAACCAGTCCTCAGCGGACACAACCTCGTCAAAACCTTTGGCAAGGTCGTCGGCCTCAATGGTGCAAACCTTGAGTTGTACCCGGGTGAAGTCCTCGCCGTAATCGGTGACAACGGTGCCGGCAAGTCCACGCTGATCAAATGCTTTTCAGGTGCGCATACTCCCGATTCAGGGGAAATGTTTGTCGCCGGAGAGAGCGTCAGTTTCAAGAGCACCCAAGAAGCGCGCACGCATGGCGTGGAGACGGTGTTCCAAACCCTTGCGGTCTCACCAGCGCTCGACATCGCAAGCAACTTGTATCTCGGCCGTGAAGTG
>CAIXFB010000281.1 GCA_903918595.1 uncultured Actinomycetes bacterium | reverse complement strand
GCCATCAGAAGTAATTTCAGCCACGCGAGCACCGATGCCTGTGAAGGTGGTGTCAAGGGTGACTCCAATGATCGGAGTGCGGGATTCTCCCGTGTCGATGAGCTCATCCGATATTCGCTTCGCGGAATTAATCGGAACAGCAAAGCCCAAGCCGATGGAGCCACCTTCACCAGTAATCGCCGATGCCAAGGTTGCGATAGCGGAATTCACACCAATCACCCGACCTGCGGAATCAAGCAGCGGGCCGCCAGAGTTGCCGGGGTTGATGGCTGCGTCAGTCTGGATGGCGTTGATGTAGGCCATCTCACCGCTGCCGCCGGCGGTGACCGGACGATCGAGCGAGCTGATGATGCCCGCGGTGACCGTTCCGTCTAGTCCAAGGGGCGCGCCGATCGCGATCGCTGCATCGCCCACCTTCACCGCTTCTGAATCACCCAAGACTGCGGCGGGAAGTCCGGTGCGGTCAACTTTGAGCACCGCCAAATCGTAAGAAGTGTTTCGCCCAACAATGGTCGCGGTTTCCCGTGACCCGTCGCTGAATACAACCGTCAGTTTCCCGCCGCTCGCAGCAGGTGCAGCCACATGATTATTCGTGAGGATGTAACCATCGGGTCGAATCACAAATCCCGAACCCGATCCTTGGCCATCTGGTCCTGTTCCTTCAATCAGGATCGACACCACTGATGGAAGAACTGATTCGGATATGGCAGCAATCGACCCTGGATTTCGCACGAGTGCGGCCGCAGTCTCAGCCGAAATGTCCGACGCAGGCGCAGCTACCGCAACGGCTTCCCCTTCAATGCTCCGACCGATCACATACCCGGCGATACCGGCAAATCCACCCACAACGAGAGATACAACCGTGGCGACGGTGACCACGGCCAGCATGCCCGGTCCGCGGCGTATAGCGGGTTCGGGACGCGGCGGCAGCGGCGGTTCCACATAGGAAACCACTGGGGGGAACTGCTCGCTCATGTCGCGCCCTCTCTCAAGGCATTTTCTCGAGGCATTCGTCTGACTATCTCATCGACTTCTCCCGCTACCGTAGATCAACGCTAGGCTCGACGCGAATCCCACCTAGGCGACCACAACTTGACTGGAGGTGCACCATCACCGCATCCACCCCACCCACGGCAAGCTCGTGGAAGTACGCCGAGAATTGGCTAGAAGAGCCAGAAGCAATTCGTGAGGCTCGGGCTCGGGCAGAGGATTTGGGATGCCAGCCGGTGAGCGCTGCTGCTGCTGCCACCTTGGAATTGCTGGCTGCATCAGTGCAGGCACAAGCAATCGTTGAAGTCGGAACCGGCACTGGAGTCTCTGGAGCAGCACTTCTGCGAGGCATCACTCCTGGCGGTGTGCTGACCAGCATTGACATTGAGGCAGAGAGCCAGCGGGTGGCTCGCGAAACTCTCGCCGCTTTGGGGTTTGATCATCTGCGTGCCCGCCTCATCGCTGGCAGAGCACTCGAAGTATTGCCACGCATGTCTGACGCCGCCTATGACATGGTTGTCATTGACGGCGACCGCGCTGAGTACCCCGCGGCTTTAGCTCAAGCAAAGCGGCTGTTGCGTATTGGTGGCCTCGTCGTATTTGTTGGGGTTCTTGAAGAAAATGCAATCGCTGACCCTTCGCGGCGCGATCCAGAGACGATTGCGCTGCGTGACACCGCAGCACAATTGCGCGACGACGACGACTGGTTGCCCGCCCTCATCACTTCGGGTTCCGGTTTGCTCGTTGGTGCTCTGCGCGGACGCAGCTGACGCACGGGGTTGATCCGGCACACAAAACGGGGCCCTCAGCGCGAACGCTGAAGGCCCCGAAGACGAGTGTGTGACTCAGGATCAGGCAAAAACCGCGAGTAACTTCTCTCCCAGATCTTGGGCCTCATCCTTGTTGAGCTCGACGACCAGACGGCCACCACCTTCAAGTGGAACGCGCATGACGTACCCGCGACCCTCCTTGGTGACCTCCATTGGGCCATCGCCCGTCCGCGGCTTCATCGCGGCCATCTGCGTCCCCTTCCGTTGTCCGGCTCAAGTCGGTCTGCCCGCATGGCGAGCCGACCTTGGCTTAGGCGTTGCGGGTCTCCTGGGTGGTTCCCTCAACGACGAGGCACCATTATCTCCAAGCGGGGCAATCGGCGCTTCCCCGCCCCCTCAACGGAGTTCGGTCTTTGGTGAGGCATGGGGGGGGACCCTCACTTTTCCAGTTGGCGCACCTTTGCCTGAAGTTCGGCAATAACCTCGTCGACCTGGTCCATGCGATAGCCCCGAATGGCCACGTCAAAACGCACCCGGCCGTCGATCTGGCCTGGTCCGCGCGGGTCTGTCTCTGTGCCATTTGCCGGATTCCAGCGGCCGGTCACCATGAGTGCCGCGACCACGATCACGGCGAATGCGAGGAGGAAAAAGACGACGGCCATGCCCAATCTCACCATGAATCCCCTCGTTCATCGTGCTAGGGCGACCATTGCCTCATCAATTGAGATCACCCACCGGACCCTCGCAACCGCATCCGGCCGGACAAATCCTCGCTCGACCCAGTGCGCCACCTGAGCGCGGAGCAGGTCATAGTCACCCCACGGGTCGAGCACCACTACAGGCTTCTCGTGCATATTCAGGCTGTGGGCGGTCCAGACTTCCATGAGTTCCTCGAGGGTGCCGATCCCACCAGGTAGCGCTAGGAAAGCGTCAGAGCGCTCGTCCATGACGCCTTTGCGGTGGCGCATGTCCGTGGTCACCACGAGTTCGTTGGCCTGGTTGTCGGCCACCTCGAGGTCTACCAGGGCTTGGGGAATCACGCCCACGGTGCGCCCACCGTGTTCTCGCGCACTAGCTGCGATGGCTCCCATCATGGAGATGCCGCCTCCACCTGAGACAAGGGTCCAGCCCAACCTGGCTATGGCTTCCCCGGTTTCGGCGGCCAGTTTCAGGTATCGAGGGTCTATCGCAGTACTGGAAGCGCAAAAGACACACACGGCGTAGGAGCGCATGGAGGACACGGCGGCAATCGTACGGATCGGATTGGACATCAGGTGCCAAGTAGTTGTATCTTCAACCAAATAGTTGAATATTCATCTACAGGAGGACTCCTATGACCAATCTGACTGACACCACGGGTACATGGCAGATCGACCCGACCCACACCACCATCGGCTTTTCCGTGCGGCACGCGATGATCGCCAAGGTCCGCGGTCGCTTCACCGATTTTGCTGGTTCCTTCACTCTTGATGGCGACAACCCCGCCAACTCCTCAGCCCAACTCACCGTGCTACTCACCAGCGTCGACACCCAGAACGCGGATCGCGACAACCACCTGCGCTCCGCCGAGTTCTTCGACGTTGAGTCCTTCCCCGAGATGGCCTTCATCTCCACGGGCGTTGAAGCCAAGGGCAACAGCTTTGTGGTGACTGGTGACCTCAGCGTTCATGGCGTCACCAAGAGCGTTCCGGTCAAGTTCGAGCTCGTCGGTATTTCACAGGACCCGTGGGGCAACACCCGCATCGGTTTCGAAGGCGAAGCAGAGATCAACCGTCGCGACTTCGGGCTTGAGTGGAACGTGGCACTCGACACCGGTGGCGTGCTTGTCTCGGAGAACATCAAGATCACTCTCGACGTTGAAGCAGTCAAGCAAGCCTGACGCTCATCATCGATACTGCCGAGCCTCTGGCGGCGGTTCTGTCCGGAGAAATCCGATGCCGAACCGCCGTTAGAGGCTCGAGCTGTGTGTTGGGGACGGGCTACCGCGTGAGCCAGTCGCGCATTCGAGATTCGACGTCGAGCACCTGCGTCATAGACACGCACTCGTCCTGGTGATGCGCAAGCGTCGGATCCCCCGGCCCAAAATTCAGTGCAGGAACATCGAGCGCGGCGAAACGAGCAACATCGGTCCAGCCGAATTTGGGTTGCGCAGGGGAACCCATAGCTGCTGCAAAATCCTGGATCATCGGCAGGTCAAGACCTGGTCGGGCAGCTGGAGCTTCGTCGACAACTGTGAGTTCCCAGCCCGAAAAAACCTCGCGAAGATGGGCCTCAGCCTCGGCCACACTGCGATCCGGGGCAAAGCGGTAATTGACGGTGACGATGCATTCATCTGGAATCACATTGCCAGCGATTCCGCCCGTGATCGCCACCGCGTTCAGGCCCTCGCGGTACTCGAGGCCCTCAACAATCGGCCGACGTGGCTGATACTCCTCCAGAATCGTCAACACTTGACGTGACGAATGAATTGCGTTGACGCCCATCCACGATCGAGCACTATGTGCGCGCTCCCCAGGAATCGCGATCTGCACCCGCATCGTGCCCTGGCAGCCAGCCTCGACAATCCCGTTTGTCGGCTCCATCAGAATCGCCGCATCACACGCCAGTAGTTCTGGATTGCGCTGCATCACATGACCAAGGCCATTGAACTGCGCCGCGACCTCTTCTCCAGAATAGAAAACGTAGGTCACATCACGAGCGGGTGAGCTGACCGTGGTTGCTAAGCGCAGACCAATCGCAAGCCCAGCCTTCATATCTGCAGCGCCGAGCCCGTAGATCAGATCGCCCTCGGTGCGATGCGGCAGGTTTCCATTGGCCGGCACAGTGTCGAGATGGCCACCGATCAACACCCGGTTGGATCTTCCGAGATCTGTTCGGGCGACGATGGTGTCTCCAAACCGGTCCACCTGCAGGTGTTCACAGGCGGCCAGGGCATCCGCCACCAGATCGGCAAGGGCACTCTCGTGGTGGGACTCACTGGGGATGTCGATCAGCTGGGCGGTGAGTTCGACAACACCAGCGTCAATGCGCAACGGCGGCAAACTGGTCACGTCGCTACGGTAGTGCGGTGACCACGAACCCAGACCCCACCACCCCGCTCGATCGCGTAGCCGGCGCAGCCTCAGGGCTTGGCCTCGCCACCTTGGATGGAAACACGATCATCGACGTGTGGTACCCAGAGCCCACACTCGGCGATCAGCCGACAGATGTGGCACACCTTGATGCCGGGATTTCGCAAGACGAGTTACGCGGTGTGACAGTGAGCGTGGTTCGGACCGTTATCCCTGATCTTCAGGCTCCCCCGGTAGATACCGCCGATGCTTATCTGCGGTTGCACCTGCTCTCAGCGCGGCTCGTTCAACCGCGCACGATCAATCTGGATGGGATCTTTGGCCTGTTGCCGATTGTGGCGTGGACCAACCTCGGTGCTGTGCCGATCGATCGTCTGAGCGAAGTGCGCTTGCGGACTAGGAGTCGGGGAGCGCAGGTGACCGTCTATGGCACAGATCGTTTTCCCCGCATGATCGACTATGTCGCACCTTCGGGCGTGCGAATCGCTGACGCGGACAGGGTGCGCTTAGGCGCATACCTCGCTCCCGGAACCGTGGTGATGCACGAAGGTTTTGTGAACTTCAATGCCGGCACCCTCGGCACCTCGATGGTGGAAGGGCGCATTTCAGCTGGTGTCGTGGTCGGTGATGGTTCGGACATTGGTGGTGGGGCATCGATCATGGGCACGCTCTCTGGTGGTGGCAAGGAGATGATCACCATCGGCACCGGCTGTCTGATCGGCGCGAACGCCGGCGTTGGAATCTCGCTCGGCAATGGCTGCGTGGTCGAAGCCGGTCTGTACGTCACGGGCGGATCCAAAGTGACCCTCCCCGATGGCACCTTGAGCAAGGCATCAGCTCTCTCGGGCCAGAATGATCTGCTTTTCCGCCGCAATTCACTCACCGGGGCAATCGAGGTGGTTGCGCGAACGGGAACGTGGGGCGGGCTCAATGCCGCCCTGCATGCCACCGACTAGCTCTGCACCTGCGCGGCACAACGTTCTGCTTGCTCGAATACAACTGTCTTCGCATATGCAGCATCAAGATGAAGGCCGCTGATGCGCACCGGCCCCGGGGTCGAATCAAGGTGCACACTCGCAAGATTCAACGCTCGCTCCCAAAGGCCTTGGGTCCAGCGAACAGATTGTGCGCGCGAGATCGGAATGAGTGCCGTTCGTCTTGTCACTCGTCCGCGTCGGGCAGCAAAAAAAGAGTCGGTCCAGCCGATGGCCAACATCGTGAACTGAACCGGCGAGCGACGCCATGCGCGATGCGGAGCGCTGTGCCAATCCAGGGCTTCAACATGAAGGGTTGGCATCAGGTATGCGATCAGCACGAGAGCCTCTGCCCTTGTTGCCACTGGCGTGAGCAGTGTTTCTCCACCGTTAGAGCCCGACGATGAATCGGAGGCTTTGCCCACCCCTGCGATGTTCACGCGTACCCGCACCCAATCTTTGCGACGCCAAAGCAACGGTTCAACGATCTCTATCGCTTGAACCCGACCTGCTGGAATGGTCCGATTTTCGGTCTTGAGCAACCCGAACCGAAGTCGTAGCCCATCTTCAGCCTCAGAAACCGTGAAGCCGTAATAGCGAATGAATTCGGCGAACACCGTCAGGATCGGCACACCGCCGGTGATCAGCGCCAAGCCGAGGCCCGACCAGCCTTCTCGCCTGATCGCAAAGGCAAGAATCACTACGGTGAGGAGCAACAGGCCCGCAGTAGAGGTGCGAAGAAGCAACGACATCGCAAGAGTGGGCCACGGCACCCTCGCGAGAACCGTTGTCTCTTCAGGCACCACCGAAGCTGTGCCTTCAGGTGTTGCTCCCCTTGCGCGAGTCAAAATAGCCTCGCGAAGGAGGTGCGCCTCATCTCGCGTCAGATACGACAGCCGCACCCGAGACTCACCCGTGCCAGCGACCTCAATCGTGATTTCCGCCATCGAGAATAGCCGCGCCACCAAGGGCTGCACTACGTCAACGGCTTGCACTCGCGAGAGTTGAACCCGACGCTGTTGCCGCGTCAGCACACCCGAGTCAACTCGAAAATCCCCTTGGTCATCAAACCAAAAAGTAAGCCGCTGCCAATTCACAAACTGAAAGAGCGCCACCAATCCAGCCAAGGTCGCAATGACAAAAACACTCAGCAGGATTGTCAAGAGACCCCAGACAAACCCCACAGCAGGTGCCGCAACGAAGACCAACGCAACCCACGCAGGCACCGTGCGAGCGGCGTGCACGAGCGGCGAAATTGGATTGACTCGCCAAGGACCATCTTCATTCAGCATTGAACCGGCAAAACTCACTGTGAAGTCACACGCCCGGATTGCGGGATTCGCCAGCGAGCGCCAATCGGTCGCGCACCTGAGCAGCGATGTCAGGGGTCAGGCCTGGGATCACCGCGTCGGTCGTGGCCGCCGCCGTGTGCAACTGCACACTGGTGATGCCTAGGGCGCGATCGATTGGTCCTGCAGTGACATCCACCAATTGCATTCGGCCATAAGGAACGATCACGAGTCTTTGAAAGAGGATCCCGCTACGTACCAGCAGATCCTCTGAACGCTCCAGGTACCCAAAGGAACGCACCCGACGCCCGATGATCCACCACGCCCAGATGCCGGTGATCAAGGCGATAACCGCACCTGTTGGCGCCACAAAATCGGGCACCGCATCCCACCACCACAGAATTCCAACAACTACCACCACCGGCACGAACGCGAACAACAAGGTGATTCGCCGAGCGAGAGCAAGTTTGCTCGAGACCGACTGCCAATTACCTTCTGCCGGCTGGGTCATCACACGAGCAATCTGTGCGACTAGCGCTGAGTGATTGGAGCGTAATCACGAAGAGTGTCACCGACGTAAATCTGACGAGGCCGGCCAATTTTCGTGGTGGGGTCCTCGATCATTTCTCTCCACTGTGCGATCCAACCGGGTAGTCGACCGAGCGCAAAGAGCACCGTGAACATTCGCGGTGGGAAGCCCATCGCTTTGTAGATCAAGCCGGTGTAGAAATCAACGTTGGGGTACAGGTTGCGCGAGATGAAGAAATCGTCGGCGAGGGCTACTTCTTCGAGACGCAATGCGATGTCGAGCAACGGATCACTGACGTTCATTTGCTCGAAGACCTCGTAGGCAGACTTCTTGACGATCGCCGCGCGAGGGTCATAGTTCTTGTACACGCGATGGCCAAAGCCCATGAGTCGAATGCCTTCATCACGTTCTTTCACGCGCTTGATGAAGGTATTCACCCCACCACCTGACGCGTGAATGTTCTCAAGCATCTCCAGGACAGCTTGGTTCGCTCCACCGTGCAGCGGTCCGAAGAGCGCATTGATACCCGCACTCACCGAAGCGAACATGTTGGCGTGCGATGAACCAACCAACCGCACTGTCGATGTTGAACAGTTCTGCTCGTGATCTGCGTGCAGAATGAAGAGCTGATCGATCGCGCGAACCACCACCGGGTTCAACTCATACTCCTCAGCCGGCACCCCAAATGTCATGCGCATGAAGTTCTCGACGTAACCGAGCGAGTTGTTCGGGTAGAGGAATGGCTGGCCCACTGACTTCTTGTAGGCGTATGCCGCGATGGTCGGCATTTTGGCGAGCAAGCGAATCGTCGAGATATGTACTTGTTCAGGGTCGAAAGGATCCAGAGAGTCCTGGTAGAACGTTGAAAGAGCCGACACCGCTGATGAGAGCACCGGCATCGGGTGCGCTTCACGCGGGAAGCCATCGAAGAAACGTCGGAGATCTTCGTGAAGCATGGTGTGCTTGCTGATGGAGTTCTGAAATTCCGCGAGTTCAGTGGCCGTAGGCAGGTTGCCGTAGATCAACAAATATGAAGTCTCGAGGAAAGTTGACTCTTGTGCCAACTGATCAATCGGGTAGCCGCGATACCGCAGGATGCCTTCGTCGCCATTGATGTATGTGATCGCTGATTGACACGACGCCGTGTTCACGAATCCGTGGTCAAGGGTCACTCGACCGGTCTCGCGCAGCAACGGTGCGATGTCGATACCTGACTCGCCCACCGTCGATGGAACGCTCGCCAAAGGTAGATCGCCTTCGGGGTAGCGCAAAGAAATTTCAGTCACCGTGACCTCCTGTCGTGAGCGTACCGATCCACGCGCGCTCAATAAAGTTCAGGCCTCGCCAACCATCGAACGTTCACGGCGCTCGCACCCGGGCGATATCACCAAAACATGGGGAATTTCATTGACCTTTTGGTGAAGTGACCCGGGTAACGGGCGAAATCGCCGGGGAGTTGGGCGAAATCGCCGGGGAGGGTGTGACAAGGCTCACTTTGCAGCGAGCTTCACGCTGCAACAAGGCGCTCGGCAGCTGCCGCGACGCGCTCATCCGTTGCCGTAATCGCGACACGAATGTGCCGCTCTCCGGCACGACCGTAGAACGAGCCGGGGGTAACGATCACGCCCCGCTGCGCACACCAGCGCACCGAGTCCCAACTGTCCTCATCGCGACTGGCCCACAGATACAAGCCCGCCTCACTGTGATCGATGTGGAACCCAGCGGTTTCCAGGGCGCTGCGCAACAGCGTGCGTCGCTGCGCGTAGAGCGCCCTTTGCGCATGAACGTGTTCATCGTCGAGAAGGCAAGCAATCGCGGCCTGCTGCACGGGTGATGGAACCATCAACCCCAGATGCTTACGAACCGCTAGGAGTTGCGCCGTCAGCCCTGGGTCGCCAGCGATGAAACCGAACCGGTAGCCCGCCAGATTGGACCGTTTCGACAACGAATGCAGCGCAAGAAGTCCGGTCAGCTCGCCGTCATTGACGCGCGGGTCCAAGATCGAAACCGGCTCTGCTTCCCAGCCAAGTTCGATGTAACACTCATCGCTGACCAGGGTCACACCTGCCCGACGAGCCCACGAGACAATCTCGCGTAAACGCTCGACTGATAGGACAGCTCCAGTGGGATTCCCTGGAGAGTTGATCCACGCCAACGTGGCATCTGCGACCAATTCAGGCTGGTCGGTGACCTCAACATTGCAGCCAGCGACCACTCCGCCCACCGCATACGTCGGGTAGGCGATCGCCGGGATGATCATGGTGTCGGTGGCGCTGAGACCCAGTTGCAGCGGAAGACTGGCAACGGCTTCCTTGGAGCCGATACTCGGCAAGAAGCCAACATCAACGGGCGCTCCTAATCGGCGTTGCATCCAATCGACTGCGGCAGCGCGTAATTCAGGAACGCCAATCGTCGTGGGATACCCGGGAGAGTCGGCTGCTTGGGAAAGTGCGGCTCGGGCGATCTGTGGCGTGGGATCGACGGGGGTTCCGATTGACAAGTCGACGGCACCGTCAGCGTGCTCACGAGCAATGGCTGCGAACGGGGCCAACGTGTCCCACGGAAAATCCGGAAGACGTTCCCAGCGGGTCACGCTCAGTGCTCGTGCTCCTGCGGAGGAACCTGCGCAAGGAGCGGAACATCAAAGGTCTGCGCACCGAGCTTGGCAGCTCCACCAGGTGAACCGAGTTCCACAAAGAACTCCGCATTCGCGGCGGTGTAGTCCTTCCACTCCTCGGGAACATCGTCCTCGTAGAAAATGGCTTCGACCGGGCATACCGGTTCGCAGGCACCACAATCAACGCACTCGTCTGGCTGGATGTACATCATCCGATCGCCTTCGTAGATGCAATCCACTGGGCATTCCTCGATGCAGGCCTTGTCTTTGAGGTCTACACAGGGGAAAGTGATGACGTACGTCACTGACGCCTCCGAAAATCGTCGGGATAGTGCTGGGTCTCGCAGGTTCCCCCGCGGATGAGCCAAACGTACACGCTCTGGTCACCGCTTGCGCACGGCGCACGCCCACCTAGGCTGCTGACGTGCGCCTCTATGACACTCAGGCTCGGTCGGTCGTTGAGATATTGCCGGCCAAACCAGGTCGCCTCACGATGTATGCCTGCGGGCCCACCGTCTATCGCGATGCCCATGTGGGAAACATGCGGACCTTTCTGCTGGCTGACCTCATCAGTCGGGTGGCCCAGGTGTCTGGCCTGCAGGTGCAACTCATCTCGAACATCACCGATGTGGGCCACATGGCCGACGACACGGGGCTCGGCGGAATCGACGAAGGCCAAGGAGAAGGCGAAGACCGCGTTCTGCAGCAGTCGGTTCAGGAGAACCGGACCGCCTTGGAAGTCGCCCGGCACTACGAGGAGGCGTACCACCAGGATCTGGCAGCGCTCAACATTCGGCCTGCTGATGAATATCCGCGGGCGAGTGAGTCCATCGACGACATGATTGAACTGATCGCTGACCTGCTGGCGATGGGTAACGCATACATTGGCAAGGACGGATCAGTTTTCTTCTCGGCCGAGACCGTGCCGGACTATGGCGCACTCAGCGGAAACCGCCTCGATCAGCTCAGACCCGGGCATCGTCAGGAAAACGACGTGGATTCAGCCAAGAAGTTCCATGCCGATTGGGCCTTGTGGAAATCGGCGGGTCCCAAGAGAACTCAACTCGTCTGGGGCACTCCGTGGGGAGTCGGATTTCCCGGTTGGCATACCGAGTGCAGTGCCATGAGCAGACGCCACCTCGGCACCACCATCGACGTGCACACGGGCGGAATCGATCTTCGCTTTCCCCATCATGAGGATGAGCGGGCGCAAAGCAACGCGGTAGCCGGTCACGAGGTGGTGCGTCATTGGGTGCACGGAGAGCATCTGCTCTTCGAGGGGCGCAAAATGAGCAAGTCTGCTGGGAACGTCGTCCTTGTCTCTGACGTCGAAGCGCGTGGTTTGGACCCCCTCGCCCTGCGGCTTTCTTTCCTGCAACATCGCTACCGCCAACAAATGAACCTGACATGGCAAGCGATTAAGAGCGCGGACGCAACGATCCAACGATGGCGTCAGTTGGTGGCAACGTGGGCAACTGAACCGTCCGCTGCTCTGCCAGCGCAACTGAGTGCGGCGATTCTTGAATACGCCAACGACGATCTGGATTTTCCCCGGGTGATTAACGCGCTTCGAGATGCGGAAAAAGACGACTCCATCACTGCTGGGAGCAAATTCGAGCTCTTTGTTTTCGTTGACCGTTTACTCGGCCTCGATCTTGCTCGCAACGTTGGCAAGCCAGTGGTTGCTCGCGAGATTCCGGCTGACATAACAGCGTTGCTGGAGGTCCGAGCACAGGCGCGAGCAGACAAGGATTGGGCGGCAGCAGATCGGCTACGCGATGAACTTGCTGAGCGGGGTTTCACTGTGAAAGACACACCGAATGGTCAAGAGCTCGCCGACTGAAAAGCAGCGTTAAGCGTTTGGCTCTTTTTTGTTGTTCTTTTTCCCTGGCTTCTTCTCACGCTCCGCACCACCGGACGCCGTATTTTCGAACGTATCTCCATCAACCGCCACCGATGGTGACGGGGATGGATCAGCAGAAGGATCTACCGCACCTGGCTTCTTTGGCTTCTTGTCGTTCTTTCCGCCCTTTTCCTCGTCATCCTTGGGCTTCTTGCCACAAATCACGTTCGGACCAGCCCGGTACACCGTGGTGATCGTTTCGCGGTTGACTTCTTTGCCATCGTTGATAAAGACCCGGTCGACGTTGATGGTGAACCCATCAATGCCAGTCTGCGGGCTGCACTGCTCCGACTTGTTGTAGATCGTGGGGAATTTGCGGATATTGGTGCGTGGCCCAAACTCGGCGAGGATTTCGTCGTAGGTTGGCGTTCCCCAGAAAGAGACTGTCATGGAGGTGTTGGTCATCTTGGTCGTGATGAAGACAGCATTCGGGGTGGTGTTAGTGAACTTCATGTCAAAAATTCCCCAGGCCACCGTTGCTTCGAGGCCGGGTTGGTAACGCGAGATATAAATGGAGTGGGCGCGCGTATCGGTCTTCTCCATGCCGGCGAAGAACGCAGCGGTCCACACAGCTGTAGTTGCTGCAGAAACACCGCCGCCGAGTTGCTCGTCAAACACCCCACCCACACCAATCACAGTTCCCACCGTGTAGCCATTGGCGACTGTGCGCTCTTTGATGGTGTCGTTCATGGAGAAGGTTTCTCCGGGCATCAGCAAAGTGCCGTCGACGTATTCAGCTGCTCGACCAATGTTGATTGACCGATAGGCCGCAGCTGGGAAATTCTGCGTGAAGGTGGAAATGCGGGTGGTTATTCCCAATTCTCGGGCCGCCTCAGTTGTCAGCGCCGGCTGCAAGACCCCGAGAGTGACGGTGGTGGTTCGAGCCGCTCCGGACTCCCCGAGCACCGTGGCAACCTTGGCAGCAAGTTCTTCATCTGACACTCCAGAACCCACGACGGCCGGCACGACGACGGGCTGACCCTTGCGGATCCTGAAGGTTGCGTCTCGACCCGGCACTTCGACGGCCTTGAGCTC
>CAIXFB010000280.1 GCA_903918595.1 uncultured Actinomycetes bacterium | reverse complement strand
GTGGCATTCGTGGCATCCACAGCAGGTTTAACAATCGGTCGATTCACGGGCGATCGTCTCGTTGATCGTTTTGGCGAACTTCGCGTGGTACGCGTCGGAATGGCCTCCGCAGCGATAGTCCTCACCCTTGGATTGCTCATCGGAAATGCGTGGGCTTTTGTGCTTGCATGTTTCGTCGCCGGCTACAGCGTGGCGACACTCTTCCCGGCAGCAATGCGCGCAGCCGCCCACATCCCCGGCATCAAACCAGCCGCGGGCGTATCCATGGTGAGTTGGTTATCGCGCGCCGGATTTGTTGCCGCACCGATCGCTGTCGGAGCAATTGCCAACACGTGGGGACCGGGTTGGGGCATCGCGTGCGCCGCTGCGGCCGCGGCAGTCCTCGTGCCACTCTCTGCCGTGCTCACACGGGGGGCGACTCCACCAACTCACGTCTCGGAGCGCTCGCTCTAATCACGACGAACAAACCAGCAAAGATCAATGCGGCTGCCGGGTACAGCGCAAGGGGTGGCACCTGCCCGAGCCACACTGCGGCAATCAACGTCGCACCTGGCATCTCCAACAAGATCGCCAGCGAAACTACGGTGGCCGACGTGGTCTTTAACACCTTGCTCATCAAAGTGTGGCCAAGCAATTGCGCACCGAGGGTCACGCCCAAGATGAGCAGCCATGCCTGCGCACTGAATCCGATCAGCGGTTGCCCAGCAATGATGAGAATCGGCAGAACCGCTAAGGCCGAAACGCCATACGCAACAAAGGTGACCGTTGACGTCGAGACCGTCTGTCGAACTTTCTCCACGACGGTCACATAGGCGGCAGAAAATACTGCGCCCAGTAAAGCGAGAGCATCACCGATCAAGCTGGTCGGATCCATCGAGAAATCGACACCGGTGAGCAGGATCACCCCGACGATGGCAATCCCGATACCTACCCACACCGCACGGGGAATCTTGATGCCAAGGGCCCTTGCGATGATCGCGGCCCAGATGGGTTGAGTAGCAACCAGCGCCGTAGATGAGGCGATACTCGTCAGCCACAGTGACGGGATCCACGTTGCGAAATGCAACCCGAGCAGCACACCCGCAAAAGCGGTGAGGCGTAGTTCTCTGCCCGTCAATGAACGAATGCCTGACCTGTCACGGAAGAGCACCCAGACGCCGGTGAGACCGCTGCCAATGAAGCACCGCCAGAATGCAATAGCAAGTGGAGCGGCCGCCGTGGCTGCGATCATCGGCCCGCTCAGCGAGATGAAAATGACCGCGATCCCCAACCGAGCAAGGTCTGGGCCAGGCGGGCGGGTCATCACGCCATGGGACACCTGGCTACCGCCTTCCTCGCTCCGTGAGTTCCTTGGGCATGAGATCTTCGGCGCAGGGGTACCCTTCGCATGTGACGACAGGGACCAATACGCGAGTTTTCCTCGCCCGGCTGACCGGCATCGGGGTTTTTGACCCTCATGGCGACCAGGTGGGCAAGGTACGTGATGCCATCGTGGTCCTGCGCATTGGGGCGAATCCACCGCGCCTGACCGGCCTCGTGGTCGAGGTACCACCGCGTCGCCGCATCTTCATCCCCATGACCAAGGTCACTGCAATCGATGCCAGCCAAATCATTGTGACCGGCGCGGTCAATCTGCGTAGATTCGAAAAGCGCAGCAATGAGACGCTCGTTACCGCAGAACTCCTCGATCGCTCACTCGTGGTGAAAGAAGATGCCAGCACCGTCACTCTTGTCGATGTTGCCGTCGAGCAGGGTCGCGCGAAGGATTGGTTCATCACCGAACTTTTTGTGCGTCGGAGCGGCTCGGGCTTTCGCCGTAAAGGCGAGCGCTTCGTGTTGGACTGGGATGAAGTAACCGGACTGTCTCTCCCTGAGCCGAGCCAACCCGTTGAGCGGCTGCTCGCATCACTCGACACCATGCGCGCCGCTGACGTCGCGGTACTTCTTCACGATCTTCCCGTGCAACGTCGAATGGAAGTTTCGCGTGCACTTGATGATGAGCGACTCGCCGACATCCTCGAGGAACTTCCTGAAGATGACCGCGTTCAGATTTTGCAGATGCTCGAAGCCGGTCGTGCTGCAGATGTGCTCGAGGAAATGGATCCCGACGACGCCGCTGACCTCATCTCGGAGTTGCCACCGCAGCAAGCGCAAGATCTGCTCGAGTTGATGGAGCCCGACGAAGCCGACGATATTCGTCGACTGCTGAGCTATGACGACTTCTCCGCCGGCGGCATGATGACTTCAGAGCCGATCATCTTGCCGCCCGATGCCACCGTGGCTGAGGCGCTTGCAAGCATTCGCAAGGTGGACATCTCTCCTGCGTTAGCCGCGCAGGTCTTCATCTGCCGGCCGCCCACGGAGACTCCCACGGGTAAGTACCTGGGCATGTGCCATTTCCAGCGGCTGTTGCGGGAGCCACCATCCACCTTGGTCTCTGCGGTCGTCGATACCTCTATCGAACCAGTGCGCGCAGAAACCCCTCTTTCGCAGGTGACCCACAGTTTTGCGGCCTATAACCTGGTCGCTTTGCCTGTGGTTGATGAGAACAATCGACTTCTGGGCGCGGTCACTGTCGACGACGTTATCGACCACATGCTGCCTGCCAATTGGCGTGAACAGTCCGGCAATGAGGCGCACGGTCATGGATAAGAGCACCCTGGACAAAAACACACGGGATAAAAACACTCGAGATAAGTCAGCACGGGTGGATCAGCCGCTCGATCGTGGGATCGGTATCCGGCCATCGGTGGATCCAGAGCGGTTTGGCCGACTGTCCGAACGGGTGGCACGCCATATCGGTTCGTGGGCCTTCATCGCGTGGATGACCGTAGTTATCATCGCGTGGGTCATCTTCAACATCGTTGCACCTGCTGGACTTCGTCCCGATTCTTACCCGTTCATCTTCCTTACTCTTCTGCTCTCACTTCAGGCGTCGTACGCGGCCCCTCTGATTCTGCTTGCCCAAAATCGCCAGACCGATCGCGATCGGGTGCAATATCAAGAAGATCGCCTGCGCACTGAGCGGCTCCTGGCCGACAGCGACTATCTGGCCCGAGAAATCGCTTCCCTTCGCGGAGCGCTTGGCGAAGTTGCCACCCGCGACTTTATGCGCGGCGAACTCCGCGATCTACTCTCCGACATCAATTCGCGCATGGATGCGATCGAACGCAAGCAGACGGGAAGCAACAGCACCGATTAGCATCAGTGCATGTCACCAAACCTCGAGGCCATCAATGCTGCCCTCAGCACCGTAAACGACCCTGAGATCAACCGCCCGATCACCGAGATCGGAATGCTCAAGAGTGTCGATATTCGCAAGGATGGAATCGTCGAGGTCGGCGTCTATCTGACAGTCTCCGGTTGCCCCATGCGCGGCACCATCACCGATCGAGTCGTTGACGCAGTCATGAAAGTCCCCGACGTCAAACGGGTTGATGTTCACCTCGATGTGATGAGCGATGAACAACGTGCAGAAATGAAAAAGATCCTGCGTGGCGGCCAAGAGGAGAAGGACAATCCCTTCAGCAAGCCAGGTTCGCTCACCCGAATCTTCGCAATCGCGTCAGGGAAGGGCGGGGTGGGCAAGTCTTCTGTGACAGCGAACCTTGCCGTCGCCATGGCGCAGCAGGGACTGAGCGTGGGCCTGATCGATGCCGACGTATACGGTCACTCGATCCCCCGCATCCTTGGTGTCACCGAACGCCCCACGATGGTCGAAGGCATGATCATGCCGCCGCAGGCACACGGAGTTCGAGTCATTTCCATGTTGCCGTTCAAACCCGGCGGCATAGAGACTCCCGTTGCATTTCGCGGGCCGATGCTGCACCGAGCACTCAGTCAATTTCTGACAGATGTGTGGTGGACAGATCTCGATGTACTCATTCTGGATTTGCCTCCGGGTACCGGGGATATTGCAATCTCCACAGCGCAGTTGCTGCCTACTGCCGAGATTGTCGTGGTCACCACACCTCAGCCAGGCGCAGCTGACGTCGCTGTTCGTGCTGGGACTCTGGCAGAGCAGACCCATCAAAAAGTTTCCGGCGTTATTGAAAACATGAGCTCGTTCCCGTGCCCGTGTTGCGGTGAGCCATTGGATCTCTTCGGAATGGGCGGTGGCAGCCTCGTCGCGGAAAACCTCACCCGCGTGCTCGGTAGCGACGTGCCCCTACTCGGCAAGATTCCCTTTGATGTGCGCCTGCGCGAGGGCGGCGACAACGGCGAACCGTTTGTGCTCAGCTTCCCGGATGAACCAGCAGCCATTGCTCTCCGCGAAATCGCGGCTGCACTGACATCAAAACCGCGCGGACTGGCCGGGATGTCACTGGACATCTCACCTGCTGGCCGCTGATCGACTCGGTGCCCTAGGTCTTCGTGCTCTAGGTGAGGTCCGGGTCGTACGTGGGCGCGGGTTTCGATGGGGGCGGACTCTTTTGTTCAGGTTCGTCGTCCTTGAAAAGCGAGGCAGCAATGTTGCGCGGATGTAGATCGCGCAATTCCTTGACCGAATCCATCGTTTCTGACATGTCGATGCCAGCCGAATCAGTGAGGTCCTTCCGGGCTGAGATCGCCATTGCCCGGATCTGCCTGATCCACTTGCCAGCATCAGCGGCAGCCCGGGGCAGCCGATCGGGTCCGAACACCAGAAGTCCGATCACGCCCAAGGCGAGAATCTCGCCTATTCCGATGTCGAACATGTGCTTAGGGTATGTCGCGTTGCAGTGGCATTAACCGATGGCCTGTGATGAGCCCAAGGTGACACGTACCGTGCGCTCTTGGCTACCGCGCTCGAAAGTCACCTCAATCTCTTCACCTGGCGAGTAGCTACGAATGGTCACCACGAGTTCTGTGGAGTCATCGATAGCACGGCCGTTCAATTTGGTGATGACGTCTCCTTGACGCAGCTCACCCTGGGCGGGGCCATCAGAAGTAATTTCAGCCACGCGAGCACCGATGCCTGTGAAGGTGGTGTCAAGGGTGACTCCAATGATCGGAGTGCGGGATTCTCCCGTGTCGATGAGCTCATCCGATATTCGCTTCGCGGAATTAATCGGAACAGC
>CAIXFB010000279.1 GCA_903918595.1 uncultured Actinomycetes bacterium | reverse complement strand
CAGTGTCCCGCCGTCGAGGTGAACGAAGTCTTCGTCAAACCTCTTCAACTCTTCACGCCACTTGTTTTCTGATACCAACGGCTTTGGGCAGATAATCAGCACCGAGTTGACGCTCTGTCGAGCCTGAAGCTCTTTGAGGATGAGCCCTGCCTCGATGGTTTTCCCGACGCCGACATCATCTGCAATGAGTAACCGAGGGCGGTCTGACTGGATGAGCTTTAGGACTGGCCTGTATTGGTAGGGCTCAAAGTCAATCTTCCCAGCGTTGAGCGAGTAGAGGAATCGGGTTGATGGATGTGTCAACTGAGCCGAGGTCAACCCAGCCTGTAGTTGAGCTGCCAAGATCATTTCGGACTCACCGCCTAACACGATGGCCTCTATTTGTGACGCGTAGTAGGTCTGGATCCCGGAATCGTGGAAAACCTTAAACCGTTTTTCAGGGCCAGATGTAATGACCTCAACGACCACTCCAGTCGTATCGGGCCGGGCTACCAGACGAACTTGTGCCCCCGGGCTGAACGCCATTGCGCCCGAGTCAATCGGCTGAAGGAGTGGATCCCTGAGGCCATGCCCCGGGCTATCTGGAACCTCGAGAACACGATCACGACTCCGCTCTATGCGTTCGACTACCTCGGGGCTCGCCCCAAGTGCACCACATAAGAGCGACACCGTATCTAGGTCTCTGTATAACTGTCTGGGTTTCGGCTTGCGCGAAGTGGCCTCGTGCGCCCATCTATTCCGAATGCTTGCCGCCTCCTTGAGCCAGGTGCGAGCTTCATAGGAGACTTGACTCTGTCGACGGAATTCATTCCAGTTTTGATCGGTCACGCGAAGGAGCGCGGCCAGATCCAGATCATCGAGGCTCGTCCAACGAGATTCCTGAGCTGCCTGGCGCTGCTGATAAGTGAGCGCACCTATCACCCCGCTGCGCCACCAATCTGGAAAAAGTTCCGACAAATGGACACCTAAAAACTGTCGAAGTGCGGCATCGAGAGCACGAAGTGCTTCCTCCATATCCATCCCCCTTCTCGATTCGACATTCTAGGCGTTAGGGCTCGATGAGGTGCCTGCTTAGCCATGCATTCTTCCTGAGGCGACTGACTTTATGGCCGTGATTGCGAGCGAGACGGAAGAAACAACCTGAATGTAAGAGACCGAGGCAATCCGGAGCGTTAAACGCTCGCGAAGACATTTCACCGTGGTTGCAGGAAAACAGGAGTGAAGAAAATCGCTTTCGTTTCCTGGCTGGGGCTTAGACCGGCTTCGCTGCTACTCAAGGTTGACTGAGCACTTCAAATCACTTTATTGCCTTTGAGGAACTGAAGTTATACAGGGCCAGCTCGACTCACGTATCCAAATCAATAGCGGCACTTCAGAAGTTTTGGAGGTCTTGTAATAATTGACTCGAGCCTCAAAGACAATATTTAATTTGAAACCAACTTTTGAATGTCAACTCATGAGCCATTAATACACCCTTTCAACAATAGGCCTTGCCTCAGGATTAGAACAAAACTCTTAACTTCCTGTTTTCGCAAGATATTTTATAGTCAGGCCGTAGAACCAATCGATTGCTAATTAGTCCCTCTTGTTTTTCTTACGCTCCGCTATTGCGGATGCGCCCGTCGCAAGTCCGATGAGTGGCAGCATGAGGAGCATGAAGATCCAGTAGGCGACGGTGAGGACTATGGGGTCAACGATTATCAGCCAAAAGAGGCCGCGGATTGGATTGAATCCGTCGAAGTCCAGGAAGAAGAATGGTGCTTGACCACCGATGAAAGCTGTGACTGTTATCCAGGCGGTCCAGATCATTAACAGGGTTCCTAGCGGGATGCCGACAATCAGCATCAATGTGTTGGTGGTGCGTTCAGAACGTGATTCCATGATTCCCCCTTGAATTGATGTGTTGAGGGCAGTCTGACTTTGGGGTCTGACATGTTGCCCCTTGATGTGAATGAAAATGGATGGCTGCCTGCATACACCTAGTAGGTGTATGCTCGTTTGCGTGGCTCGGACGAATATTGATTTGGACGAAGAATTGGTCCAGCGTGTGATGGTGCGATACAAACTGTCGACTAAGCGCGAGGCTGTGGATTACGCCTTGCGGCATCTTGCGGGTGAACCTTTGACGCGAGGGCAGGCGGCGGACCTGCTCGAGTCAATTCCTGACTTCTCCGTGCCTGAGGACACCGGGCCGCACGTGCGGAGCACTTTTTATGATTCTGATTGACACTTCTGTTTGGGTTGATCTGTTACGGGGCAATGGGCGGGGGCCGGAACTAGCGGCAATGCTGCGCTCCCGGGTGGCGTTAGCTTCGACCGAGCCAATCCTGATGGAGCTTCTTGCGGTAGCTCGTGACGAGAATGAGCACGCCAGCGTGCGTCGGCTGGGAACTTCGGTGGGGTGGATTCCCGTTGATCCGGCAACAGATTTTGATAGTTCAGCACGGATATATGGTTATTGCCGGCGAAATGGGATTACTCCAAGGGGACTCATCGATACGTTGATTGTTGCGATCGCTTTGCGTACGGAGTGCTCTCTCATGACGAGCGGCCGTGACTTCACT
>CAIXFB010000278.1 GCA_903918595.1 uncultured Actinomycetes bacterium | reverse complement strand
TGACCGGATCGATCTTGCCCTCGCGCGCCCGCGCGGTCAGGTCAACCCCGTACTTCTCCAACGCTTGAAAAGAACCCTCTGGGTCTTGAGTAGTCACGCGCGCCGTTCCCCTCACTTTTTGCAGTGCTTCGATTAGTGCTTCTGGTGTTGCTCCGGCTGCGGCGAGCCGATCACTCACTCCGGTGCCACCTGCCTGCGCTAAACCTATGAGCAGGTGCTCGGTACTGACGTATTCATCGCCACGTTCTTTGGCTAACTCCTGGGCGACGTTCAACACTTTGTACGACGCTTGGCTCAACGATGGTGCGGCAACCGATGAGCCCTGTGCGGATGGCAAAGCTTCCATCGCCTGCCGCACGGATGCGGTCATTGACCGAACATCAACGCCTACGTTCTCGAGCAGAGCCGTGGCAATGCCCTCGCCCTGCTGCAGAAGTGAATCCAGAATGTGCAGTGGTTCCACCTGCGGATTGCCGTTTGCGGCGGCGATCCGAACGGATGCGCCCAGGGCGTCTTGCGCCTTCGTGGTGAACTGAATATCCATGCTTATCTTCCTTGCCTTCTAGCGTTTGTTCCAGAGCACAAGTGCGCGCGAGGTCGACTCGGAGCGGAATTGCTCGAGCCGGCTGCGCAACTCCTCAACCTCTGCCTGCAAAATCAATACCCGACGGATTCCTTCAAGGCTCAAGCCTTCTGCCGAGAGTTGTGCGATCTCTCGCAGCCGAGCGATGTCGCGGCCACTGTAGAGACGGTTGCGACCACTGACCCGTCGCGGAACCACCATGCCAAGCCGGTCGTACTGCCGGAGGGTTTGTGGGTGCAATCCGGCTAATTCGGCCGCAACAGAGATCGCATAGACCGGGGTATCTGATGCAACGCTGAAGGACTGATCGGGGCTGCTCATCATGACCCCTGCGTGCTCGACGGCGCCTTGACGCCAGCCATTGAGTAAAGGTCTTTACGCGGATCGTGATCGTTGGTGTGATCCGCGTATGTCTTGAGCGCCTCGCGGGCCTCTGCTGAAAGGTTCTGTGGCACAGCGATCTGCATCGTGGCGAGCAGATCACCGAACGCGCCGTCCTTGCCGCGAATCCCCTTGCCGCGCACGCGGAAGGTGCGTCCGTTGGTGGTGCCAGCGGGGATCTTCACCTTGACGGTGCCACCTCGTGGAACCGGAACCACGATGTCTGCGCCCAGTGCTGCCTCAGTGAAGGAGATTGGGACATCGACCGTGATGTTGTTGGCCTTGCGACCAAACACCGGATCGCCGGAGACTTTGACGCGGACAAAGAGATCACCAGCCGGGCCGCCCGCTTCACCCGGACCACCTTTGCCCTTGAGCCGGATGCGAGCACCGTCTTTCACACCTGCCGGGATGCGGGCTTGCACTGTGCGAGTGCTCAAACCGCGACCAGAACCTCGGCAGGTGCTGCATGCCTCATCGACATACAAACCGCGGCCCGCGCACGTGGGGCACGGCTCAGCGAAAGCGAAGCCGCCCGCGTTGCGTGCCACCTGGCCGTTGCCATCACACGTGGGACACATGCGCGGCACGGTCCCGGCCTTTGCGCCGGTGCCATGGCAGGTGGAACACGGCGCATCACTGGACAACCGCAACGGCACTGTCACACCATCAAGAGAATCATCGAAGGACAAAGTCAGATCACTCTCGAGATCTTGACCACGCCGAGGCTGCCGGGCACGCCCGCCGCCGCCACCGCGATTGAACAGTCCGCCGAGGAACTCACCAAAGCCCCCTGAGTCATCGCCGAAAAGATCTTCGACGTTGTACTGCGGAGCACCACGACCACCTCGGCCAGCACCGCCGCCACCAAAGCCGCCACGACCAAAGCCACCCGAGCCATACATGGCCCGTGCTTCGTCGTACTCCTTGCGCTTGTCTGCGTCGGAGAGAACGTCGTAGGCCTCGGAAACTGACTTGAACTTCTCTTCAGCTTTGGCATCACCTGGGTTCTTGTCGGGATGCAGTTCGCGCGCGAGTTTGCGGTACTTCTTCTTCATCTCATCGGCGGACACATCTTTAGACACACCCAGTTCGGCGTAGAAATCTTTTTCTAGCCAGTCTTTATTCATTCCTCACACAACTTCTCAGCGTGATTGCGCACGCGCTAGTCGGTGCCCGCCACCGCAACACGTGCGGGGCGAAGCACTCGGCCGGCGAACCGGTATCCAGGCTGGTAGACGCTCATAACGGTGGGGGTTTCGATGCCCTCGACGGCCTCGCTGGTCAGTGCCTCGTGCACCATCGGATCAAATTCTTCACCCGCAGTGCCGAAACGCTCCAGGCCGATTTTGGTCGTGGTGGCTTCGAGTGCTTCACCTACTGACTTGAATGCACCATCGAGTTCACCGTGTTCGCGCGCGCGCTCGATGTCATCGAGCATCGGCAGCAATTCAGCGATGACGCCGGCCACTGCCATATCGCGAACCAATTCACGGTCGCGATCTACGCGTTTGCGGTAGTTGGCGTACTCAGCGTGCACCCGCTGCAAGTCAGATGTGAGTTCACTGACCTTGGCTTCAACCTCAGTGATTTCACCTTCGAGTTCGGCCTCAACTGCCGAGTTGAGGCCGTCCGACGGAATATCCGCCGGACGGGCCTCATCGACACGCACTTCAAAGGTGTCTGGGTCGATGCGACGACGGTCGGTTACCCGCACGCCTTCTTCGATCGGCTCCTGATCACTCACTTGGACTCTTCCTCGTCGACGATCTCCGCGTCGATGACATCGTCTTCAGCTGCATCGGCGGCCTCGTCGGCAGCACCGGCTGCGCCGGCGGTGCCATCCTCTTGGGCCATTGTGTACATCGCGGCACCGAGAGTCTGGCTCGCCTGAGCGACCTTGTCTGTTGCCGTGCGCATTGCGCTGAGGTCGTTGTCTTCGATTGCCTTCTTCAACTCAGCAAGGGGCTCGTCGACATTTGCTTTTGCGTCGGCGGGAACCTTGTCTGCGTTATCGGCCAGGAACTTCTCGGTCTGGTAGACGAGAGCCTCGGCGTTGTTGCGCACATCTGCTTCTTCGCGACGCTGCTTATCTTCATCAGCGTGCGCCTCTGCTTCGCGCATCATCCGATCGATCTCTTCCTTGGACAGTGAAGATCCACCTGAAATCGTCATCGACTGCTCTTTGCCTGTGGCCATGTCTTTTGCGGACACGTGCACGATGCCGTTTGCGTCGATATCGAAGGTCACCTCGATCTGCGGGACTCCACGCGGTGCCGGCGGCAAACCAGTGAGCTCGAACGTGCCGAGCTTCTTGTTGTATGCGGCCATTTCACGCTCGCCTTGGTAGACGGCGATCTGCACGGACGGCTGATTGTCATCGGCCGTGGTGAAGGTCTCGGAGCGCTTGGTGGGGATGGTGGTGTTGCGCTCGATGAGCTTGGTCATCACGCCGCCCTTGGTTTCGATGCCGAGGGAGAGCGGGGTGACGTCAAGGAGCAGAACGTCTTTGACCTCGCCCTTGAGCACGCCAGCCTGAAGTGCTGCGCCAATTGCCACAACCTCATCGGGGTTGACGCTCTTGTTGGCTTCCTTGCCGGTCTCAGACTTCACAAGCTCTGCAACAGCAGGCATGCGGGTCGATCCACCAACGAGCACAACCTGATCGATCTTCGAGATGTCGATGCCGGCATCTTTCAAGACCGCCTTGAACGGGGCCTTGGTGCGATCGAGCAGATCAGAGGTCATGGATTCGAACTGAGCACGGCTCAGGGTCTCTTCCAAGTGGAGCGGGCCATCAGCACTTGCAGTGATGTATGGCAAGTTGATCGAGGTCTGCGTGGAACTGGACAGTTCGATCTTTGCCTTCTCCGCTGCTTCGCGCAGACGCTGCATTGCCATCTTGTCTTTGGACAGGTCAACGCCGTGTGCGTTCTTGAACGAGGTAACCATCCAGTCGACAACTGCGTTGTCCCAGTCGTCGCCACCGAGGTTGTTATCGCCACTGGTTGCCTTCACTTCAACAACGCCGTCGCCGATTTCAAGGAGTGACACGTCGAAGGTGCCGCCACCGAGGTCGAAGACCAAGATGGTCTGCTCCTGATCGCCCTTATCTAGGCCGTATGCAAGAGCTGCCGACGTGGGCTCGTTGATGATGCGCAGCACGTTGAGGCCGGCGATCTCGCCAGCTTCTTTCGTGGCCTGGCGCTGGGCGTCGGAGAAGTATGCGGGGACGGTGATGACTGCATCGGTAACGCTCTCGCCGAGGTAGGCCTCCGCGTCGCGCTTGAGCTTCATCAGCGTGCGGGCGCTGATCTCCTGCGAGGTGTATTTCTTATCGTCAATGTCGGTGGTCCAGTTGGTGCCCATGTGGCGCTTGACGGACCGAATGGTGCGGTCAACGTTCGTAACTGCCTGGCGCTTGGCGACCTCGCCCACGAGCACCTCGCCGTTCTTGGCGAATGCGACGACGGACGGGGTGGTACGCGAGCCTTCCGCGTTTGCGATGACGACGGGTTCGCCGCCTTCAAGAACCGAGACGACCGAGTTAGTCGTGCCCAGATCGATACCCACTGCTCGGGCCATGGTGGTGGTACTCCTTCTTATCTAGTTCGATTTTTTTAAGGTGCCGGCGTCCGTATGGATCGCCGATTGGTCTGGGATCTAGTGTGCCATAGACTCAAGGTCTTTGCCAAATCGAGCGCATGTTACTTGAGTCTGATCGGCTCATAGTAACAATTGACCGGTCCGGGACCCTCCCTTCCCGCTCCCCTCCCCCTGGCGATTTCGCCCGTTTCCCGGCTCAATTCACCACAATGGGGGTCGATTTCCTCGTGTTTTGGCGATTTCGCCCCGTCAGATCCTGGGGAGCGAGCACGAAGTTGATCAACTGATCGCTCAGCGCAGGGCTAGACCCGCGCCGGCCTCGAGCACGCACAACGCGCCCAAACGCACCGTGCGCCCGTCGGCTGCATCGGCGCCCGCATCAATTTCGGTGATATCCATCGACGCCACACGGTCATCGCGGCCGGCCAGGAAAGCGAACTGGCGCAGCTCATCTGCACGTATGCCACCTGGCGCAGCTGCGGGGCAGCCCGGTACTTCAGCCCGATCGCATACATCCACATCAAGATCCACATGCACCTGACCGCCCGCAGCACCTGCGATATCAAGCGCCTCGGCCATCACATCCGCAATGGGGCGATTGCGCAATGCAGAGCGAGGAATCACGGTGATGCCAAATTCACGAGCCCGCGCTGCATATTGCGGGGAGTTGGAAAAGTCTGCGATCCCAATCTGAACAACCCGCTCGCCCGCAAGACCGGCCTCTATCAACCTACGCACAGGTGATCCGTTGCTGATGCCATCACGCAGATCGTGATGCGCATCCAGGGTTACTAAGCCTGCTGTGCCAATGCGCTCAGCCCACAGGGCGTTGCACACACTGAAAGTAATCGAGTTGTCACCACCAAGTGCAACGAGCACACGGGCATTGATCGATGCAACGAGTTCAGCGACTCGTGCCTCACCTAATTCATAATCGGGCTCCTGCACATCACCGAAATCAACTGCCCGCACATGCGCCACATCAACATCATGGGTCCAGGAATATGTGGAGTAGCGGCTCAGCGCAGCGCGGATTGCAGCAGGAGTCAGGTCCGCACTGGTTGGGCTGATCGATGTGAGGTGGGCAGGAACT
>CAIXFB010000277.1 GCA_903918595.1 uncultured Actinomycetes bacterium | reverse complement strand
TGACCGGCACATTCTTCGCCTGCCAGTCGTGGGCTCGCCGGCTCATCAAGCACGGTGGTGGTGGTTCCGCGATTCTGATCGCATCGATGTCTGGACACATCGTCAATGTTCCGCAGTTCCAAGCCTCCTATAACGCGTCCAAAGCGGCCGTGATTCACCTCGCCAAGTCACTCTCTGTGGAGTGGGCGGCAGCGGGGATTCGGGTGAACGCGTTGTCTCCGGGCTACACGCTCTCCGACATGACCCGTCAGTTCATGGATGCCAATCCCGAACTACGCGATCAATGGGAGAAGTTGATCCCAGTAGGCAGAATGGCCGAACCCGAAGACTTGATCGGCATGGTGAATTACTTGGCATCGCCAGCGTCTACGTATCTGACCGGTCAGTCACTCGTCATTGATGGCGGCTACTCCGCAATTTAGGAAGGTTCCATGTCTGAACCGTTGGCAGATCTCATCACCCTGAGCCATGAACTTGGCGTACCAGCGCGCGGCTGGGCAATTGGTGCAGAAGGCAATGTGTCTGTGCGTTCGGCCGAGGATTCCATGTGGGTCAAGGCTTCTGGCTGCTCACTGGTTGATGTTGGCCCCTCCGACTTTGTGCATGTGCGGATGGAGCCGCTCCGGGAATTACTCGATGACCCCACCGCCGGGGATGCCGAAGTTTCCGCCACCTACCTGGACTGCCGGATTGATCCGGGCGCACGTAAACCATCCGTTGAGGCTCTTCTTCATTCCACGATCTACAGCGAGTCAGCAGCTGACTGCATTGCACACACGCATCCGATCACCGTGAATCGCTTACTGTGCTCGGTCTCCGCCGAGGCTCTCGTTGCCGGTTCCCTTTTCCCTGATCAGATCGTGATGCTCGGCCGGCGGCAACTGTTGTTGGATTACGTTGATCCAGGTTTGGCTTTAGCTCGAGAAGTACGACGCCAACTGCGCACTTTCGTCAGCGAACACGGTGACTACCCGCGCGCCATCTACGTGCGCAATCACGGCCTGTTCATTCTTGCCGCGAATACACGTGAAGCTCTTCTTGCCACCGACATGGCGAGCAAAGTTGCTGATGTCCTGTGGGGGGCACTCGCTGTTGGTGGGCCGGTCTACCTCTCTGACGCGGACGTTCAGCGAATTGACCGCAGACCAGATGAACTCGAACGGCGGCAATTGCTCGCAGCGGCAGAACAGGTGGTCTAATCATGGAATCCACTTTGCACGGAAAAGTCGCAATCATCACCGGCGGCAGTTCGGGAATCGGCAGGGCCACCGCCTCGATGCTCGACCGCAACGGTGTGCGACTTGTTCTCGTTGGTCGCGATGCGAATCGACTTGCTGATGTATCGGCATCGCTCAGCGAGCCGGCCCAAATCGTGGTGGCTGATGCGGGGCTTGCCACTACCGCGCAGCACGCTGTTGATATCGCCGTCGAACATTTCGGCAGACTCGATATAGCCATTCCCAACGCAGGCATTTATCTCGCTGATCCGGGTTGGTCTGTTGATCCAGCCGCCATCGATGAAATCGTCACGACAAACGTGTTGGGGGTGATGCATCTCGTGCACGCGGCACTGCGCCATTACGCCGGCGATAGCACCGGCACACTCCCCGGCGACATTCTGGTCACCAGCAGCGTGTCAGGGCATCAGGCGATTTCCTGGGAACCCGTCTACTCAGCAACAAAACACGCCATCCAAGGTTTTGTGCACGCGACGCGTCAGCAAATCATCGGCACCGATAATCGATTGATGGCCATCGCGCCCGGCATTGTGTTGAATGAACTGTGGGGGCGGTTCGTGCATGACCAAAGTGTCGATGAGGAACTCGCTGCTGGGCGGGGAATGACTTCTGACGATGTAGCCGACGCGATTGAGTTCATGCTCACGCGACCTCGGCACCTCACAGTTCGTGATGTGGT
>CAIXFB010000276.1 GCA_903918595.1 uncultured Actinomycetes bacterium | reverse complement strand
TGGTTCGTCTACACCGATCACACCACAGTGCCTCAGGTATATCGCTTCGATGCGCGCGATGGCTCGATCGCCATCGAGATTTCTCCACCCGGATTCGTCGAGGTTCCACAAGTGAGTTCGCAACAGGTTGAGTATGTCTCGGCCGATGGCACGGTGGTGCGGATGTTCATCATTGCTCCCACACAGGCTCCTGATCGCCCTCGCCCCACGATTTTGTACGGCTACGGCGGCTTCGGGATTCCGCTCCAACCCGCGTTCTCAGCTTCGACCCTTGCATGGGTTGAAGCCGGCGGAGTGTGGGCGGTGGCGAACATTCGCGGCGGTGGAGAAGAGGGCGAAGACTGGCATCGCGCTGGAATGCTCGGCAACAAGCAGAACGTCTACAACGATTTCCATGCAGCGGCGGAATACCTGATCGAACAAGGCTGGACCACGCGCGAGCAACTCGGAATCTTGGGCGGTTCGAACGGCGGGCTCCTGATGGGTGCCGCGATGACCCAGCGGCCCGATTTGTTCAACGCCGTGGTGTGCGTTGCGCCATTGCTCGACATGATTCGCTACACCACCTCAGAACTCGGCCCTACCTGGACTGTCGAATACGGCGATCCCGAAGATCCCGAACAGTTCGGCTGGTTGCACGCCTACTCCCCGTACCACCGAGTGAGCGATGGCACGGATTACCCCGCAACGATGTTTGTGGTCTTTGACAACGACACCCGAACCGACCCCATGCATGGCCGCAAGATGTGTGCCGCAGTGCAGGCAGCAACAGGCGGCGACCGTCCGATCCTGTTACGCACGGAGGGCGATGTGGGTCACGGTGCCCGGTCGGTCTCTAAGTCCGTTACCGAAACTGCAGAGACGTTGGCGTTCTTTGCCCGATGGACCGGATTGGATGCACTGTGATGTTCGCTGCCAAAGAGCCCGGCCCCTTGGACGATTTCCCCACGTGGTTTGTTGGGGTGCCACTACGTATTTTCGCCATCATTCTCGGCGCCCTCATCTTTCAGATTTTTTTCACCTGGGCCATCCGCCGCTTAGTTCGCAAAACCGCTGAGAGAGCCCGACGCGAACGGCTGCAAAATGATCGCAAAGCAGTCCGCACCGCTGAACTCACCCAAATCCTCATGACCCAGCGCACCGAGCAACGGGCGAATGCAATAGGCACCTTGCTCACCAGCATTGTGGCGGCCATCGTGTGGGGCATTGCTCTACTCACGGTATTGCCGTTGCTCGGAATCGATATCGCACCGCTGCTGGCGAGCGCTGGTGTGATCGGTGTCGCCTTGGGCTTTGGTGCACAAACACTCGTCAAGGACTACCTCTCCGGAATTTTCATCATTGTTGAAGACCAGTACGGAATCGGCGACGTAGTCGATGTTGGCCCGGTGGTCGGTACCGTCGAAGAGGTAGCGCTTCGCTACACGCAGGTACGCGATCTATCCGGTGTGGTCTGGTACGTGCGCAACGGTGAGATCCTGCGCGTTGCCAACCGATCCCAGGGCTGGACCCTCGCGATCGTCGACATTCCGGTGCCTTACGACGTCAACCTGAGCACAGTCCGCGACATCGTCGAGCGGGTCAGCGCCGATATGGATTCCGATCCTGCCTTCGATGACATGTTGCTCGGCCCGCCCCAGTTTGCCGGGGTCGAGTCTGTGTCGGGTGAGGCAATGGTGGTGCGGATCACGGCCAAATCAGTGCCCGAACAGCAGGTGCCCCTCGCCCGAGCCATTCGCGAACGGGTCAAATTGGCCTTTGACCGATCCGGAATTGTGGTGCCCGTCGTCATGCGTGGAATGCCCGGCGAGCAAGGTCGGCCACCAGGGCCCACAATGAATAGGTGAGCCCCCAGGAAAACGCCCCTCGTGCCCTCGTCACCGGTGCCACCGGATACGTCGGCGGCCGCCTCGTTCGTGAACTCCTCGCAGCCGGATTCGTGGTGCGGGTTTTGGCGCGACATCCAGAAAAAGTCCAGGGTTTCCCGTGGGCGAATCAGATCGAGATTTCCATTGGCGATGCGGGCAATTCGCAGGATGTCCAAAAGGCGCTCGAGGGCATGGATATCGCCTACTACCTGCTGCACTCGCTGCAAGAGGGTCCATCACTCGAGCATGAAGAGTCACGAATCGCCACGAACTTTGCTGAGCAAGCAGCAAAGTCAAGCTTGAAGAGAATCATCTACCTCGGCGGACTCGCTCCAGAAATTCCCTTGGACAAAATGTCACCGCACATGCGCTCACGAGTTGAAGTCGGCAGCATCTTGCGAACCACCGGCATTCCCACCATCGAACTTCGGGCTGCGGTCGTGATCGGTTCAGGTTCAGCAAGCTTTGAAATGCTGCGCTACCTGACAGAGCGGTTGCCCGCCATGATCACGCCGCGCTGGGTGCGCACCAAAACCCAGCCAATCGCCGTGCGCGATGTGCTTCGCTATCTGGTGGCGTGTTCCTACCTGCCGCCAGAGGTGAGCCGCACCTTCGATATCGGTGGTCCCGACGTGCTGACGTATCAGCAAATGATGCAGCGTTACGCCGCAGTTGCGGGCTTGCCTCCGCGCATCATCTTGCCGATCAACCTGCTTTCCCCACAGCTATCGAGCCACTGGGTCAGTTTGGTCACGCCCGTACCGCGCGCAATCGCTCGGCCGTTGGTGCAGTCGCTACGTCACCCAGCGATCTGCCACGAATCAGACATCAAGAAGTTCATTCCTGATCCGCCGGAAGGTCTGCTGCCGTTCGATAAAGCAGTAGAACTCGCGCTCACCCGCATTCGCGATGCACAGGTCACCACCCGTTGGAGTGGCGCCACCATGCAGGGCGCGCCCGATCAACCGATGCCGAGTGATCCAGACTGGGCCGGCGGCACCCTGTATGAAGATATTCGCACTGTCGAATCTTCTGCATCCCCCGAAGAAATGTGGAAGGCCGTTGAACGCATCGGCGGTAAGAACGGCTGGTATTCAGCAAGCTTGCTTTGGGAGGTTCGAGGACTTCTCGATCGTCTCGTTGGCGGGGTTGGGTTGCGACGTGGCCGACGCAACCCCGATGTACTCGTGGTTGGCGACGTTGTGGACTTCTGGCGAGTCGAGGAATACCTGCCGCCAAAACTTCTGCGACTGCGGGCGGAAATGCGGATGCCGGGGCGGGCGTGGCTCGAGTTCACCGTTCAACCTGGTGAAAATGGCGGCTCCACTCTGGTGCAGCGGGCCGTCTACTGGCCCAAGGGTCTGTCCAGCCATGCCTACTGGTGGTCCGTTGCCCCGTTCCACGCCTTCGTATTTCCACCCATGGCGCGCCACATCGTGGAGCAGGCCGAGAGATCAAAATCCGCATCGGCCACACTGGGGTCGTGAGCAACGAAGAGACCACTGTTACGCCGTACGAATTATTCGGTGGGCATGAGTTCTTTACGAACCTAGTGGCAGCGTTCTACCGGCGGGTGGCAACAGATGACATCTTGCGGCCGATGTACCCCGGTGATGATCTCGAAGGAGCCGAGTGGCGCTTGCGCGCCTTCCTCGAGCAGTACTGGGGTGGTCCTGGCACCTATAGCGAAGAGCGTGGGCATCCACGATTGCGCATGCGCCATGCCGGTTTTGTCATCGACACCGCCGCTCGCAATCGGTGGGTGCAGCTCATGGCCGAGGCACTCGAAGAACAGAATTTGGAACCCGAACCCAAGAAGATCCTGTGGCAGTACTTAGTAAGCGCCGCGATCTCGATGCAGAACGTTCCCGATGAAAACGCGGATCGGGAGTCCATGCCGATCAACCCCGCCTGATGGCACGATGGGGCAATCGCTAGCAGCCCTGACGTGTTGGCCGATCCAGCGCGGTATCAGCCTCATCGATGGCCTCGTTCACACGGGTCAACGCTTCAGAGTTCCACGTCAGAGCACTCTGCCGATCCAACGGAGTCGTCGGGTTCATGATCTGGTTATAGGCATCCGAGACGAAGATGCTGTGCGTCAATGGCGCCTCCCAGCAGGTGCGGTGCGGAATCACTTCGTCTGAAACACCCTGCGCCCACGCACTGTGCCGCGAGGTGATGCCGTCATAGGGCCACATCGTCGGATTTCCACCTTCAGCGGTGAGGAGGGTGCCTGCTAGGAGGGTGACGGGAATGTCGGTCAGGTATCCGGCTTGAGCCGTGTTCCATCCCGGGGGTCCATCGAGATACTTGAAGGTGTCTTCACGATTGAGACCGAGATCAGTCTGCGCGGCGTAGGTGAGCCATTGCTCGTTGAACGTTTCGCAGAAGACATCACCAAGGCAGTCCTGCTTTGTGTATTCACCCCATGTGTAGCTTCCCGGAACGCTTCCGTTGTTGGGCGTGCCCAGCATGGTGAGTGAACGAACCGAAACCGGTGACTCGGTCTGCTTGAGAATGCGCGTGGCAGCACGTCCGTAGAGCCCGCCATTGGAATGCCCCACCAGGTCCACATCCGTTACGCCGTACTCAGTGTTGAGGTAGGTGATGAATCGCGCGAGCTTCTCACCCGAAGCATCGATGTCGCCGCCAGACATGATGGTCATGGATTCCGGAAGAACGATCGGACAGTCCTTGAACGGCGCGAAACTCTGTGGATCCGGATCCGCGACCACTCCCCATGGCACCATTGCAGGCGCGGTGTATACCTGCTTGCCCACTGAGAGCAGGTATTCACGCATGGCGGTATTGGTGTTGCCCGCTTCGAGGAAACCCTCCTCACTGGAGCACGCCTCATCTGGAGTCGTGAACGGGCTTATTGCCCCGCCCCCGGAAATGATCACCACTGCGCGTGATGTTTCAACTGCCGATTGGTCACCTGCCGAACATGCGCTCAGCGCAAAGAAACCAACAAGGCAAACTGCAAACGCGCGCTTCACACTTCTCATTGCGTCTCCTCGATGATCTACTTGCAGGGGGACCTAGCGCACCACGTGCAGCCCGAGTCGGGCTGCCTCGCCGGTGCTGTGAACAAAAACCTGACCGCGCGGAGTGCTCAATCGCTTCCATGGTCCGTTGGTCGCAGCAGCGATGCGCACTGGCTCTGCGGTGAGCAAACGAAGCCGACGGGCCGCGTGCAGCACCCGCATTGGCAAACCCGCCCATGCCGGTCGATCCCAAATCTCCTCCGCGATCACTTCCTGACCACGCGCGGAAAGGCCCTGCGCTCGTTGAGTGAATTCGGCGACCGCTTCTTCGACGATCGGCATGATGTCTGACGCAATTGCTGTGATCGGCATCTGCCAGCCATCAGCTGGTGGCAAGTGACCAAGGTTCGGGCCGCGCGTGACCGGTGCCTTCATTTCTGTCAGTGTCGAGGGATCAAATCGACCAGTATCCGATGCTTCAAGCTCGGCAACGAGAGATGCGAGTGCAATCGTGCTATCCACACCGGCTTGGGTTTCAATCGTCGGGAATGCAAGAAAACACATCACATCCATGGGCGGGGTTGTGTAGATCCCGAGTGCCGTTTCGGTCGTCACGATCCGGGCGCCAAGGTGGCCATTCCAATCGAGTTGGCGCCTGCCCAGAGCGATCAGCGTGCGTCGCTCACTCTCACCGAGAGTTATCACTCAGACACTTCCTGAAGGGCGTCGCGCAAAGACTGCGGGATGGGGATTGGGACCTGCTTGATTCGATCCAAACACACCATGACACTCAACGCATCTGCAGACAGTGACCCGTCATGGTCAAGGATCCGATACTCGAGTGTGTAGGAAGTGTTGCCAATTTTCGTGACCCACATCTCCACTGAGATCGGCTCAATGCCAAGCAGTAAAGACTTTCGAAAGTTGATCTCTTGCCGGGCCAACACCTGTGAATACTCGGGCACACTCATGTGACCAACATTGATCAGCATGCGCACGCGAGCTTCTTGCAGGTAATCCAAGTAGGTCACATTGTTGACATGGCCGAGCACGTCAAGGTCGGAGAACCTACGCTCGAGGGGAATGGTGACTCTGCCCATGATTAGTCCCTCGTGAGTTTTCGGTAGGTGGCGCGGTGTGGACGCGCTGCTTCAACGCCCATGCGCTCGATCTTGTTCTTCTCATATGACTCAAAGTTGCCCTCGAACCAGAACCACTGCGAGTCACCTTCATAGGCGAGGATGTGCGTGGCAATTCGATCCAAGAACCAGCGATCATGCGAGGTGATCACCGCGCAGCCAGGGAATTCGAGAAGCGCCTTTTCCAAGGAGCCGAGGGTTTCCACGTCGAGGTCGTTGGTCGGCTCATCGAGGAGCAGCAGGTTGCCACCCATTTTCAAGGTGAGTGCCAAGTTGAGACGGTTGCGCTCACCACCGGACAGCACCTTTGCTTGCTTCTGCTGATCAGGGCCTTTGAATCCGAACACCGAAACGTAGGCACGTGACGGCATTTCGACGTTGCCAACTTTTATCCAGTCGAGACCATCAGAGACAACCTCCCAAACGTTCTTGGAGGCATCAAGACCCGAACGCGACTGGTCAACGAAGGAAAGCGAGACCGTCTCACCCACTTTGATATTGCCCGAAGTGGGCAGAGTGTCTTTGTCTGACTCATCGTGATCAGCAGCTGCAACAATCATGTTGAACAGTGTGGTTTTACCAACACCGTTTGGGCCGATCACGCCGACGATCCCGTTGCGCGGGAGAGTGAAAGAAAGATCATCAATCAAGATGCGGTCACCGAATGCTTTGGTGAGGTGATCCACCTCGACCACCACGCTGCCCAGGCGCGGGCCTGGCGGGATCTGGATTTCTTCCATATCGAATTTGCGGGTCTTCTCTGCCTCTGCTGCCATTTCTTCGTAGCGATCAAGGCGCGAGCGGCTCTTGGTCTGACGAGCCTTCGCATTTGAGCGCACCCACTCAAGTTCTTCAGTGAGTCGCTTGTGCAGCTTGACGTCCTTTTGACCTTCGACCTTCAGACGGGCTGCCTTGGTCTCAAGGTAAGTGGAGTAGTTGCCTTCGTACGGGTAGGCACGACCGCGGTCGAGTTCGAGAATCCACTGGGCCACGTTGTCGAGGAAGTACCTATCGTGGGTAATCGCGATGACGGTGCCCGGGTACTTCTCCAAATGCTGTTCGAGCCATTGCACCGACTCAGCATCGAGGTGGTTGGTGGGCTCATCGAGGAGCAGCAGATCCGGCTGACTCAACAGCAGCTTGCATAGCGCCACGCGCCGACGCTCACCACCGGAGAGCACTGTCACATCTGCATCACTCGGCGGGCAGCGCAGCGCGTCCATCGCTTGGTCAAGTTGTGAATCAAGGTCCCAGGCATTGCGGTGATCGATCGCTTCTTGCAGTTGACCCATCTCGGCGAGCAACGCGTCGTAGTCCGCATCTGGCTCGGCAAGTTCAGCCGAGATCGCGTTGAACCGATCGACCATTCCCTTGGTTTCGGCGACTCCGTCTTGCACGTTCTCGAGCACAGTCTTGGTCTCATCGAGTTGTGGCTCCTGCATGAGGATGCCGACCGTGAAGCCCTCCATGAGCCGGGCCTCACCATTGGAGACATCTTCCACTCCGGCCATGATCTTCAGCAGCGTTGATTTACCCGACCCGTTGGGGCCGACCACGCCGATCTTCGCTCCGGGCAGGAAGGAGAGGGTGACGTTATCGAGGACGACTTTGTCGCCATGGGCTTTGCGGGCGTTTTGGAGGGTGTAAATGAACTCGGCCATAAGGCTGGAGCCTAACGGCCGCTGGCCCAGCCCCTGACCGTGCCGCTGCTCACCCGACGAGGAACTCGCAGCGTGGGCCGGGGGCCCGACTTAGGCGCAGATCACTGGTCAGCAGTGGCACGCGATATGCCTCCGCCGTCACCACATAGGCCGCATCAAAAGTGGTCAAGTTGGGGAGAAGTTGGACGATCCTGGGCACGAACTGCCATGTCTCGACCCGGTCGAGCAGGCTCACGCCCAGTGCGGTGACAACCTTCGCAAGGCGCGCATCACGACCAGGTCCAACTGGAATTCGCTGGCACGCAGCAATGCATTCGAGGTCGAAGAACTCGGGCACGATCCACCGGGAGGTCGATTCCAATACGGACCGCAATACGTCTCCGCGCGGCCCCTCGTCGGTGAGGGCGTCGATAAAGGCGGAGGCATCGAGGACGATCGCCTCACGCATCGGGCAGTTCGCCGCGGAGCTCGCGCACAACCCCGGCTGCGCCATTCGGACCGAATCCGGATTGGCCAGCCTCGACCAGGTCACGCAGGCTCGCACGAATGTCTGCGACCGCTTCTTCGGGACTCTGAGCCGCAGCAGACTTCTCTAGTTCAGTCATGCAGAACTGCTGCAGAGACATCCCGGCAGCCTTGGCGCGGGCCGTGAGCCGGGCATGCACCAGTTCATTCACGTTCCGGATGAGGATGTTCGGCATGCTTGCATTATGCAAGCATGCCGAACCTGGAGTCAAGACGCTCACGCCGCCTGGACTTCTTTCACCTCGCCTTTCACCTCGCCTTTCACCTCGCCCGTCTCGACGTCGACGATCAACTCATCGAGCTCGGCCAACTCGGCGCTCACTCCCGCAGCCGCGAGGATGTCGGCCTCTGCCCGGCGCTCACTCTCCACCACTGATTCGTGCTTGACCCGCGTGAACTTGGCAACACCCCGAGATAGATCGTGACCAACTGCTACGGCTTCAATGTCCTGAAAGCGGGTCACATGCTTGTGGTCTCCGCACTCCCGTTCGAGTTCGCGGCTGCGCAATCGTCCGCGCACCACGACCGGCATTCCTTTTTCTACGGACTGCACAACGTTTCGGGCAAGAGCCCGCCAGCAACTGACCGTGAAATAGTGCGTATCGCCATCAACCCATCTTTCGTGCGACCGATCAAACCTGCGAGTGCCGCAGGCAACTCGAAAAGAAGCGACCGGCTCCCCAGATGAAGTGAATCGCATTTCTACGTCTCGAACGACGTTTCCCACGATGGTTAACTCAATGTCATTCATGGCTCCTCCTGAGCATCATTAATTGGTGATGCCGACAGTGGGTCATGCCAGCCCATCAACCCAGTGGTACCAAATTTCATGTGAGTCAAAGACCAGGAAATGCACCTTTGTGGATTTCACTCAAGATGCTTACACGAGAAGTGAGGCAAAAGATTCGATCAATGTTTCGCATCGTCAAGGGTTCCTCCTTCACCCACACGAAGATGGTTGCTGCCTTTGACCGCACGCAGCCCAGACACGCTGGCCCTCGGTCAGAACCTGCCTGGTTCCTGCTGAAGTTCCTCGTTCATGACAACATTCTTCCTCTGGAGCAGGTGAGCTTCACGGCTCAGCCGGTGGCCAAGCCGATGAAAGCACCCGGCTCCTTGGTGTGCATCTGTCACTAGGAGAATAGGCCGGCAGGCGCTCGTAGCTCAATGGATAGAGCAACAGGTTTCTACCCTGTCGGTTGGGGGTTCGAGTCCCTCCGGGCGCGCTTTCCGTGAGGGAAATCAACGTCTCATGATGCGTTAGACGGCAACGTTGACCGCAACAGCACCTGAACACCGCGGAATACAAGAGTGTGTGAGTGGATGATTTCCCTCACGAATTGGCCCTACGCACACGCCATATCCACACTTTTCTACACCGTGCCGATCAGCGATCTCGGCAGAGGTGATGCCCCGTGGCGTACTCAAACTCACTAGTTGGGCAATCCAGTTACAGCTAAAGGCCTTTCATGTCTTCTCGAAAGCTCTATATTTTGTTTTCTACGGGACTGAATTGATTTCCGCAGTGAATGATGCCCACCACCAGCTACGTCGGAGGAGCAATGCAGGTTCACAAAAAAGCAATACTTGCAGGCGTGGCGAGTGCCTCTCTTTTACTCACCGCGGCCTGTACGTCTTCAGAAACCACCTCAACTTCAGAAACCACCTCAACTTCGGTCACCGCACAATGTAGGCCAATGCCATCAACGAAAGGCGTCACGCCCGTTTTAAAGACCGTATCAAGACCGACCGAACAGGTTATCTTGAGTTGGATTTCAGAATCGACCTCGAGACCGGTTGAGAATTTACGCCTTGATACATCATTTGATGATCTGAGTTTGGATTCGCTTGACATAGTGGAACTTGTCTTGGCCATGGAAGACAATTGGGGTAAAGCAATTCCTGATCCAGAGGCAGGAAATTTCAAAACAGTGGGCGACGTTGTCAGGTACATTCTGGCAAATTCATAGAGAATTACTGCGAATAAGGCTCTCCGCTGATGCCGACTCACAGACGAGCCATGCGCGCACTGGACCTAAGCGTCGAACAGGAAATTCAGGTA
>CAIXFB010000275.1 GCA_903918595.1 uncultured Actinomycetes bacterium | reverse complement strand
TGGCGACACCGAACCTGCGTACTCAGTTATTTCCGCATCCTCGATGTCATAGGCCGCGCGCGTGGCCTCGATGTTGCGCTCAAGGTATGGCTGCTCGCGGACCAATTCACTCGGGCGAACCTGGAACTGCTGCACGAAGAGGGGATAGAGCCCTCCAACCACGATGGAGGTCAAAATCATCAGCGCTAATCCGATGATGGGAACAACCCATCGGCGGATAAACACATTCACGAGGAACAACGCGCCGACCAGAATCGCCACGAAGGTCAAGATGTTCAATGCCGGCAGGACAGCGTTGACGTCTGTGTATTTCAAGCCGGTGAAACCGGTAACAAGCTGTTCACTCTTGGTGGCAAGTTCATAACGGTCAAGCCAGTACGAGGCAGCCTTGAGAAACAGGAAGATCGCAATCAGCAGTGAGAGTTGAGATTGGACGGCTCTGGTAGCGCGATCACCTTTGGGTTGAAGGCGAATACCGCCATATAGATACTGCACTGCAACAACGATTGCAATCGCAATGAAAATCAGTGTGAATGCAAAACCAAGGACGAAACGTAAGAACGGCAATTGGAATGTGTAGAAAGAAAGATCTAATCCGAATTGCGGATCGGTGATTCCAAATTCAGTGGAGTTGCGCCAGAGCAGGAAAGTTCCCCACTCCCCCGACGTGGAAATTCCAGAAAGCAAACCAAAAACTACGACAACACCGATGGTGAGGCGCTTGCGGAATGGTTCTACAGCCTCGCGATAGCGCTCAAGGCTTGCTTGCTCTGGAGTCATGTTGGTGAAGGTTGGGCGGGTTCGGTAGGAGAGCCATAACGCCAGCGCAACGACAATGCTAGTGATTGCCGCACCCAGTGCGAACAGGATCGCCCTCGTTGTGAGCGAGATGGTGAAAACCTGGGTCGTATCGACCGATTGGTACCAGAGCCAGTCCGTATAGAAGCCGGTGAAGAGCACAAAGGCGACGACGATCCCGCCAAGGATGAGGATCGTTGGTAGCAGCACACCCCCTCGACTGCGGGGCGAAAGTTCGGCTGTGCTGGCACTCGGGGAGTTAAACGTCACCCTTAGAACCTACGACACGATGCGCCCGAAGGCCTATTGGGGCATCGGACACTGGGCAAGACTTCCCCCTGCCCGCCATTCCTTGATGGCATCGATTGCCTCTGTGAGGGTCTTGACCGGCGCAACAGTGAGGCCATCCGGGATGTGCCCCTCGGCCTCAGCACAGTGCGTGGCGGGCATCAAGAACAGTTCGGCACCGTCGTTTCGGGCACCGGCCAACTTTTGTCGGATCCCTCCGATCGGCCCGATCTCACCTTCAGGAGTGATGGTTCCCGTACCGGCAATCGTCTTCCCGGCGGTTAAATCCTCAGGGGTGAGTTTGTCGACGATGCCCGTGGCAAAGATCAAACCTGCGCTTGGGCCACCGATGTCGGCGAGGGTGAAGTCGATCTCGAACTCGGCTGCGAAGAACTCCCCCACACCGATTCCGATGTACGGCGTTCCTGGCTTTTCAGGGTTGTCCGCGGAGGTCACGGTGATTGAGGAATCCACACCCAGTCGTCTGATGTCAAAGGTGAAATCAGTGCCCACAGGGGCACCTTGAATGGCCTCAACCACTTGGCGTGGCTCACTTACCTCAGCACCATCGAGCCTGCGGATCTGATCACCCGCTTCAAAATTGCCATCAGCTGGTGTGTCTGGGTACACAGCCGTTGCAATGACTTCACTGGTCAAGGGCAATTCGAGGTAATTCAAGGCCGCAGCAATGGCATCTGACTTGGAAGTGCTGAACAAAGCCGCCTGGCGGGCCTGCACGTCCTCACCGCTGACATCGTCTGGATAAATCAATTCACGAGGCACAACAGCATCTTGCGGATCGAACCACGAGGCGATCGCATCGATGAAGGTTAATCCGCCTCTCGGCCCGCCCGATTCACGAACCGTGGTCATGTCGAGGCTGCCGGTGACAGGAAACGTCTCGGCACCATCAATGGCAATGACTGGCTGGCCATCAGACTCACCGATGACGTTGAACGTGGGACCTGGAGCGAGTTTTACGAACGGCACAGGAAGGAGGAACGCAATCGCCACGAGCATGAAAGTTGCGGCACCGCTCACGATGAGCGCGACAGCCCTTCTCGAGAGCCTTGGCCGCCGCTGAACCTCTGGTTCGAGATCACTCATTCTTGCTTGGCCCGCCCGGCATGGGCCGCTCCATCGCCTGCTGCATGCGCTGCAAGCGATCCATTCCTTCTTCGGCCTGCATGGGGCGAGTCGGCCGTGATCGGAAGATGACGTAACCCACCGCGAGCAGGGTTGCTCCGAGGGGGATCAACCACCACATCAATGCCGACACAGGTCAAGGGTACGACGACCGAGAAAAGTGCAGGGCCCTCAGGTCTCACAGTCCGTACTCGCCTTCCCCTTGCGAGCACGGACCCGTTATCCCGAGGGCCCAACGAGGGCTCAAGTTAGGCATTCACAGCCACTACGTCAATGCGATCAGAGCAAGTCATTCATCCACCTGTGGACTAGGTGGGGATGACATGGGGATTAGCTCGGCCATTGCTGTGGATTACACGTGCATCACCTTGGGGATAAACCTGAGGATGACCGATGCAATCCCGCCATACACAGGCAAAACGTTGTCCTCAGCCTGTGGAACAAAAAAAATTACAGTTCTTCACCAGTTGTTTGCCCAGCAGTCAACTGCGCCGCCCGGATGAGTCGAAGCACGCTCTCATCTAATCCACCCGGAAGTTCATCAAGGAGAAACCAGCGCAAGTCATCTGACTCATCACTGCGAACAGGAGGAAGCACTCGCGGGACCGTGACGAGGAACTGCACATCAAGGTGCTCCGACATCGGGCCAGGACCGCACGGCACCGGATGCCGATCGAGACACAAGGGGCTCGCGCTGATGCTCATGACACTCTCCGGCAAACCACTCTCCTCGACGGCCTCCCGAAGCGCAGCCGCCCGAACGGATGCATCTGATAACTCGAGATGGCCCCCGAGTTGCAGCCAGCGCCCTACTTTCGGGTGCAACGTGAGCAGCACAGACGTTGCGCTTTCATCCATCACCAAAGCGCTCGCGGTGATATGCCCCACTCGACATTCGCGCACAACTCCATCTGGGTGATCGCTGAGAAACTCGAGGTACGCACGACGCAAGTCGAGTTGGGTGTCGTCAGCATTGGACCAGTTCGTCAGAACGTTCACCGCGTCGCGATGAAGCATCTCTGTCATCTTGCTTCACGCATCAGGAAAAGACTCAGGGTCTGCCATTCGTGCCACAAAATCCAATGGCTCCGCGAGGTCTTCGCTCGAAGGCAAAAGATCAGGGTGATTCCACAACGCATCACGCGCCGGCACACCATATGTGGCGCGAGCCGCGGCAAAAAGGGTGGATGCTTCACGCAACAGCTTTGGTCGCAACTCCATGCCCACCAATGTGGCAAACGTTTTTTCAGCGGGCCCACCCGCAGCTCGCCTACGCCGCATCGTTTCGCGCAGAGAAACAGCAGCGGGCAATTTGTCTGAGGTCGCTTGATCAACAACATCGTCAACCCAGCCCTCAATCAACGCAAGCAGTGTTTCCAGCCGAGTGATTGCAACCTCCTGCTCAGGAGTGTTCTGTGGTGCGAGCACACCCGAGGCCAATAGTTCTTGCAGTGCCTCTGGATTGCTGATGTCAATGTCGGTCATCAATTCATTCATGCGTTCTGGGTCAACTCGCACACCACGCGCATATTCCTCCACGGCACCGATGACGCGCGGTCGCAACCAAGGAACATGGGCGAAGAGCCTTTGGTGCGCTGACTCTCGGGCCGCAAGGTATGCGCGCGCATCATCACGCGACACTCCCAGACCATCGGCAAATTGATCGATGCTGCCGGGCAGCAGGGCGCACAATGCGTTCTCTGTCAGAGGGATCCCAATATCGGAGGAGTCCAGAACTTCACCTGCCAAAGCGCCCAGTGCCTGACCGAGTTGGGCGCTAAAGGCCATCGCACCCAATTGCTGCACGATGCCCATCACAGGTGCCAGCGAAGCAAGCATTTCCGGTGGAATGCCATCCGGAAGCATGGCGCGCATCTGCTCAGGCAGCGATTCCATGAGCGAAGCCGAATCAAGGTTCGTCAGATCTGTTCCACCACCCATTGGACCGGCCATCGACGCGGCCTGTTCAGCGACGGGGGTGACAATTCGCTGCCACACCGGAAAAGTGCGCTCAAGCCAGAGCGCCCGACTCCATGCTTCACCGGGAACTGCAACCGCTGGGAACGTCATGGCTTCATCGAGCCAGATGTCGACCATGCCCAACGCCGCGATGACCGCGCGCACCTGCGCATCGGTTGGGGCCGGATCAGCGGAGGCAGCTATCGCTTTACGCGCCAGATCCCGGACCATCTCCCAGTTCACCGGACCCGATTGATCGCCAGCAGACGCCGATTGCATCATCTGACCAAGTTGCTGCAGGGCCGCACCCAGCGAACTCATGTCGAAGCCACCCGGCTTCGAGGGATCGTCGGACATTCCAAATCCAAAGGGCATGTTGCTCATGTCTTCACGGTATCCCGCAACAACACGAAATGAGGCGGCGCCCCGAAGGGCACCGCCTCATTTCAACGAACGTGTGTGCTGCGGATCAGGCCTTGCCGAGGATGCGGGTCACCTTGGTGCCGCATACCGGGCAGATGCCCTTCGCGAAGCGGCGACCGTTGGTCTCCTCAACGTGACCGGTGAATTCGCGCTTTTCCTTGCACTTGACGCAGTACGCCTCGCCTGTGTAACTCTCAGCCATGGGGCCCTCCTGATTTGTGCTCAGACCGCTCGAAGGCGGTGCGGTGGCTGGCGCCACCTTGTGCCCCGTGGGGACGCTCCCACAGTACGGGCCAGACCACGAAGGAAGCCCACATGACGCTCGTACACGCCAGCAATATGGGCGAATTTCATCGAACTGCGCGCCAATAACGTACAAATCGGACACATTTTGTCCGATCCGCCCATGCGAGAAGATATGCCGTGCCCAAGACTCCTGAACCACTCGCCAGCGTCACGATCAACGAGGAACGACTTCTCGCGGCCCTGGATGACCTCCTCATCATTGACTCCCTGGGGGGCACTGGTGCCGAACTCGACGCGCAGGATGCCGTAGCGAAAACCCTGCGCTCAGATGGTTGGGATGTTGAAACCTGGGATCTTGATGTGGCACAACTCGTGGCACGTTCGGACTTTCCTGGCATGGAAGTTGAGCGCACTGGTGGCCGCGGTGTTCTCGCACGCTGGGCTGGCACTGGCGGTGGCCCGACGATTCTGATCGATGCCCACACCGATGTGGTGCCTCCCGGTGACATCAACGCGTGGAGTGCCGATCCATTTGTGCCCCGGCGATTTGAGGTCAACGGCCGCGATTCCATCGTCGCTCGCGGCTCGTGTGACATGAAGGCCGGACTCGTGGCTGCATGCGAAGCGATGCGGGCTATCGATGAAGCCGGGATCCGGCTACGCGGAGACGTTCTCTTTGCTCCGGTGAGTGGCGAGGAAGATGGCGGCTTAGGCACCTACGCGCTGCTGCAGCATGGAGTCGTTGCCGACATGTGCCTTGTCCCGGAACCAACTGATCTGGCCCTGGTACCAGCGAATGGCGGCGCGTTGACCTTTCGACTGAAGGTTCACGGAGCTGCGGTACACGCCTCCAGGCGCACTGAAGGTGTGAGCGCGATCGAGAAGTTCTTCCCCGTCTACCAAGCACTCGCCGCATTGGAGGCTCGCCGTAATGCATCGGTCGATGCACTCATGCAGCGCTGGCCCATTGCATACCCACTCTCGATCGGCACTATTCACGCTGGAGACTGGGCGTCAACGGTTCCTGATCTGCTCATTGCAGAAGGTCGCCTTGGCGTGGCGCTCGATGAAAGCGTTGATGACGCGCGTGCCGAGTTCGAACAGGCTGTTGCCGATGCATGCGCGGCCGATCCATGGCTGCGCGATCATCCCGTCGATGTGCAGTGGTGGGGAGGACAATTTGCTCCGGGGCGCACAGATGTGAACGCATCAGTTGTGACTCTGCTCGGTGAATCTCACTTTGCAGTTACCGGCCGCAGTGCAGAAATGTATGGCGGCCCCTACGGATCTGACTTGCGTCTGCTCTCTGGCATCGGTGGAATCCCGACCGTGCAGTACGGGCCTGGTGACGCTGCAGCAGCGCACGCCCCCAACGAGTGGGTTGCAACGCAGGATGTTCTGACTTCTGCGCGGGTGATCGCTGATTTCTTGATTCGTGCTGCTGGCTGAGCTCTTACACCCTCAACGCTGTGGATCGCATCTTGTGATCCACAGCCATGGCTGGTGATCGTGGGGGCATGACCGAACCCACCGTGTGGCCAGCTGAAATAACGACTCGACCCTTGATGCGCCCTGAGGTTCCACTCCTGTGGCGCACCCCTACCTCAATTCAGATCGGCGACCATGTGATCGTCGACGACGTATCTGGCGATGCGATCCGGTGGCTTGCCGGACTCGACGGATCCCGAACCTGTATCGATGCCTCAGCACACAAAGCTGTGGATGCAGCAGACCAGCGCGTTCTCGCCCATGCGGCCTATCAAGCAGGCGCGCTGACCGACTCATCGCTGGCCCCTGACTGTTGGCGCTGGGTGAGCCTTGACGAACGTGCCCGGGTGCAACAGGACTGGGCGGCGGCAGCCTCGGCCTTTCTGCCACTTGATGCAGTCCGTGGAGAGGCGGTGACCCCAGAAGGTGTGATTGATGCGCGCTGGCGCACGCATATTTCCGTGAATGGCACTAGCCGATTGGCAGATGCCGTGCGCGAGGCAGTCAACGCGAGTGGGATGCACCTCGCTGAACCAACGGACACACCCGACGCGACCATTCTGTGTTCACCCGGGCACTCTCGCGTGATCCCGATGTCTATGCCATCACTTCCGCACATCCATGTGGGTACGCACGGCTCTCAGTCCGTGGTTGGCCCGATGGTGGTTCCTGGTCGAACTTCGTGCTTGCGCTGCGCCCAGTTGCATCACCGAGATGCCGACCCCACCTGGCCACTGGTCGCTGTGCAATGGCAGCAGCACACCGAAGGGACGGGCGCACCAGCACAGGACCACCTGCTGCTCTCGCACTGCGCGACCTACGCACTGATACTCCTCCGCGCTTGGATCGACCAGCCTGAGGCCACCGAACGGTGGGGAAACTTGGCCATCGAGACAGATCTTGGGTCGCATAATCCATCTCTCGCACCACATGTGGTGAGCAGGCCAACACACCCGTCGTGCGGATGCACCTGGGACAGGTGACAATGGGGTATGCCTGAATTCCCCTCCAGCAAGATCGCGCGCAATGCGTTGACCCGCGGAGCCAAAATGGCAGCGTTGCCCGCCTCATACGCCGGCCGCACCGCTATGGGGTTCGGCAAGCGCGTTGGCGGCAAACCCGCTGAGGCAGTTGCAGCGGAAATTCAGCAGCGAACAGCAGAGCAAATGTTCAAGGTGCTTGGTGAGCTCAAAGGCGGGGCGATGAAGCTCGGTCAAGCAATGAGCATCTTCGAAGCCGCTTTGCCTGAGGAATTTGCCGCGCCCTACCGGGCGACCTTGACCAAACTGCAAGACGCTGCTCCACCGCTGCCAGCTGCATCGATTCATGCCATTCTGGCTGAGGAGTTAGGTGCGGATTGGCGCGAGCGTTTCCTAGAGTTTTCAGATACCCCGGCTGCGGCTGCTTCTATTGGCCAAGTTCATCGAGCCATCTGGCATGACGGCCGCGCGGTGGCAGTCAAAGTGCAATACCCGGGCGCAGACAAAGCCCTCATCTCAGACCTCAACCAGCTCGCGCGCATGGGCAAGATGTTTTCTGCATGGATTCCAGGACTCGACTTCAAGGCACTGATCAATGAACTCCGCGATCGAGTCATTGAAGAACTCGACTACCTCCTCGAATCCCAGAGCCAACGCGCCTTTGCCGCTGCCTTCGAAGGGGATCCCGATTTTGTGATCCCCCACGTTCTCGCTGCCGCCCCGCACGTCTTGGTGTCCGAATGGATCGATGGGCGCCCACTCTCTGACGTCATCGCCAATGGAACTCCCGAAGAACGCGACGCTGTAGGCCTGCTCTACGAGCGCTTTTTGTTGGCTGGCCCTTCACGCGCCGGACTCTTGCACGCTGATCCACATCCCGGCAATTTTCGAATCACCGCCGACGGGCGCCTAGCCGTTCTCGACTTCGGTGCCGTTGCTCGACTCCCTGATGGCCTCCCCCCTGCGATGGGTTCGCTGCTGCGGATCGCGCAGAGCGGTGATGCTGAGCTGGTGATTCAAGGACTTCGCGACGAAGGGTTTATCCGACCCAATATCGAAGTAGACGCAGAGCAGGTGCTCAGTTATCTGGACCCGTTTGTGGAACCATCTCGAAACGAGTTCTTCCACTTCGATCGTGCCTGGATGCGCGGCCAGTTCACCAGAATCAACGACGTGCGCAATCCCGATTTCATGATCGGCCTGAAGTTGAACTTGCCGGTTGAATACGCGCTGATTCATCGCGTGTGGCTTGGCAGCATGGGCGTGCTGTGCCAACTTGATGCAACTGTTCCGGTGCGGGCTGAGCTCGAGCGATGGATTCCAGAATTCACCGCACAATCTGCTTAACCCTCGCGCACCAGATCAAGTAAGACTTCGCCATACAGATCCAGTTTGGCTGGGCCAATCCCCGGGATTCCTGCTAAGCCTTCAAGATCACTGGGAAGTTGCTCAGCAATCGCAATCATCGTGGCATCGGTGAACACCACAAAAGCCGGCACGGAACGCTCCTTCGCCTGCGCTGATCGCCACTGCCGCAACCGATCAAACAGTTCCTCGTTGATATCCGATGGGCAAGAACGGCAGCGCCCAATGGTTCGTTCCTCAGCAGTGACCAGACCCTTGCGGCAGATTCGACATTTACCCGGGCCTTTTCGCGATCGAGATGTCGACTTTCTCGGGGTCCCCTTGATCACCTGACCGTTGTCATCAGTGGACAAGAGAGCAATGCCACCACCCACATTCTGCAAAAAGCGCGACATGGATCGCGTTGCCCGTCCACCCGGCTGGCGCGAATGCGCCCACGAAATGTGCAACTGGCGAGCCGCCCGGGTGACACCGACATAGAGCAAACGTCGCTCTTCTTCAATTTGCTCAGCGGACTCTGCATGCAGCAATGGCAGGAGTCCTTCACTGCAACCGACTAAGAAAACAACAGGCCACTCGAGTCCCTTGGCCGAATGTAAGGAAGCGAGGGTGACCGCATCGGCTGTGGGCGCGTGCTCAACACTGGCGCGCTCATCGAGAGTCGCAATGAACGCTGAAAGGTCTGATACGTCATCACCTTGCAACTCATCGGCAAGTGCCACGACAGCTGCGAGCGATTCCCAACGCTCACGCACCGCACCAGTGGTAGCTGGTGACACAGGCGTCCATCCTGCTGAACTCAACACATCCCGAACCTGCTCGCCCAATGGGCCGACACCATGCGTGCCACCTCGAGCAGCACCACGGATTCGGGTGAGAGCCTCCTTTACCTCAGCCCGCTCAAAGAAGCGTTCAGTTCCCCGCAGCACCACAGGTATGCCTGCTTCAGCGAAGGCGTTTTCCAACTCGACGGATTGCGCATTGATACGAAACAGCACTGCGACCTCACGCGCGAGCCCGCCTTGAGCGATGTAGTCACCCACCTGACGAGCAACCGCCCGCGCCTCGGCGACATCGTCGGAATAGGCCTGCACATCAGGCACCTGAGCATCATCGTTCTGAGATTTCAACACGACCGCAGTTCGCCCCGACGATCCACCGGTGATCACTGCGTTCGCCAGGGAAACGATCTGTGGACTGCATCGATAACAACGCACGAGCCGAACTTGAGTGGCATTCGGGTACACCGAAGGAAAATCCGTGAGGTATCGCGGCGACGCACCAGTGAACGAGTAAATGGTCTGACTGGGGTCACCAACCACACATACTTCCTCGCGGTCACCTAGCCACAGTGATAGCAAGCGATATTGCAGCGGGTTAACGTCTTGAAACTCATCGACAGTGAACCAGCGATATGTGGATATCACCTCAGCGGCAATGCTCGGATCCCTGTTCAGGGCCGCAACCATCAAGAGTAGAACGTCTTCAAAATCAATAAGACCGCGATCAGCTTTGTTGGACTCGTACGCTTCAAAAACATCAGCGAGTACGAGCGGATCCACACTGAACTCGCGATTCAAAGTTCCGGTGGGTGCCGCCTGGCGCAGGGCGACCGCATCAAGAAAGTTCACTTTCATCCACTCGATATCTGAACTCACATCGCGAACCAAGGAGAAGTTGGTTCCTGCCTGGGCGCGAGCCAAAGACTCCGTGACTAGCCGCGCTTTGCTCGGCATGATCTGCGGAAAAGCTCCGCCGGCCAGCCGCGGCCAGAAGTACCGCAATTGGCGAAGCGCAGCCGCGTGGAAGGTACGCACCTGGACGCCGTCAACACCGAGGGTTTGCAGCCGTGAGCGCATTTCACCAGCAGCGCGGGCGGTGAACGTGACAGCCAGACTGGACTTTGCCGAGTGCTCACCAGAGATGACGCCGTGGGCGATCCGGTGGGTGATCGCCCGAGTTTTGCCCGTTCCAGCGCCGGCGAGCACGAGCACTGGTCCATTGAGCGCCTCGGCCACCGCACGCTGCTCATCATCGAGTCCAGCAAGGATGTCTGTAGAACTCGAGGGCATTGGCTGATAGTGGCACGCCCGTCCGACTATTTCGCAGGGGGTCGGTAACCTCTAGTCATGACCATCGAGCCGCCCTCTGAACCCCAGGTGACGATGTACAGCACCATCTGGTGCGGTTACTGCCAGCGCCTCAAGGCCCAGATGTCTCGCGAGGGTGTGACTTTCGTCGAAATCGACATCGAACACGATCCAGAGGCCGCCGATTTTGTTGAATCCGTTAACGGCGGAAATCAGACGGTGCCAACACTGGTGTTTGCCGACGGCACCGCAATGACGAACCCGCCCCTGCGTGAGGTACTCGCGAAACTAGAAACTCTCTAGCGCTGCCCGCCCCGCACGATCAACGGCCCCAGTTGCCCGGCAGCGCCGATCCATACCAACGCTCAATAAGTTTGCGGGCGATGCTGACCTGCGGTGGCAATAGCAAGTCACCAGACTCGCAGGCTTGCCG
>CAIXFB010000274.1 GCA_903918595.1 uncultured Actinomycetes bacterium | reverse complement strand
GAAGGATCTGTTTCTGTCACCCTCGATGAACTCGCCAGCGGCAAACGCCTGGTGATCACCGACGAGGTTGTGTTGCCGGTCCAGTTCGCGCTGATGGCCCGGCCGGGCGTTGAACTTTCTGCGATCACCAAGGTTGCGACCCATCCGCACGCCCAAGCGCAGGTGCGCGCTTGGACCGATGCCAACCTGCCAGGTGTTGCACTCATCCCGTCGATGTCAACAGCGGCCGCTGCTGCAGCACTCGCTGATGGCACCGCCAACTTCGATGCGGCCATCGCGCAACGCATCGCCGCAGACATCTACGGGCTCAACGTGTTGGCCGATGAGATTGCCGACACCTCCGATGCCACCACTCGCTTTGTTGTGGTGGAGCTACCCGGACGCATTCCCGCGCCCACCGGTGCGGACAAAACCACGCTCTCGCTGTTCATTCACCAGGATCAGCCCGGTGCACTCCTCGCGATCCTCAACGAGTTCGCCGTGCGCGGGGTGAATATGACCCGCATTGAATCCCGGCCCACCCGCAAAGCCCTCGGTGACTACTACTTCAGTGTCGACGTAGAAGGTCACGTTGCCGATGCGCGCGTGTCTGAGGCACTGATGGGTTTGCACCGGGTGTGCCTCGACGTGCGCTACCTCGGTTCTTACGCCCGCCACGATGGCAAGGAGCCCGTACTGCGTGCGGGGGTTACCGATGCTGATTTCGCTGAGGCGCAGCAGTGGATCGATCGGCTTAAGGGTGTAACAGACTGACCTGAAGGTTAGGTGCGTACTTCCCAACGGCCGTACTGCACGTTGTAGTACAGCGTTCGATTGCAAACGAATCCGCCAGTGCCACCGTTCATCCACTGCGCCCACGACTGACCCCAGCCACCGCTGGCCACCCCGCCGATGTTGAGTTCGGCGTTGCCCGCACTCGTGCACGTCTGATCTCGTGCACGACCAACCTGCTGCTCCACGTCCGGTGGAGGGCCTGATCTGTTGATGCACGGTGCTGTCTGCGCTGTGTAGAACGCGGAGAGGAACGGATAGCCATTGTTCGCCTGCGGGCAGATGACCCAGGTGGTGTTGCCGGTCCATAACGAGCCGATATTCCAGCCGAGGTCTCGGAACGTAGCGATGGATTTCATGGCTGTGGTGGTGTTGCCCGTTGTGCCGACGAGAGTTGAGGAAGTGCTGATCGGATCTGCAAAGCCCACAGTGGTGTCCCATGTGACTCCGGAGAAAGTGGGCGAGCTCTGAAGATTGCCGACCACCCCGCCTTGATTTGCTGTGCTGAGCATCGTGTTCACGCCATAGAGGCGTGTGAACGTTCCGCCTGCTACCTCGCCTATGAGGCCACCGGAAACAAACGCTCCCGCGTTTATGGTGCCCATTGCATATGAGTCACTGATTTGGGCACCCGATACGAATCCAACGAGACCACCCACAAATCCGGGGTTATTGCCCACGACATCGCCGGTAGCAAAAGACTGATCGATGATGACCTGCGCTCCGGTGAAGTCGAACCCGCCGAAAAGACCCCCGATGAATCTGCTTCCACTCGTCATATTGCCTGATGCGGAGGATCTGCGGATCGTAAGGACAACTGAACCACTGGTTGGGTTGCTAACACCTACGAGGCCACCGAGATTGCCGTTGGGCCCAGAGATGTTCCCAGCAGCGGTGGAGTCCTCGAT
>CAIXFB010000273.1 GCA_903918595.1 uncultured Actinomycetes bacterium | reverse complement strand
TCATCGTCGAGTGGCTTGTGCATGATGGCGATCCGGTTTCTCCAGGCCAACCACTCGTTCGCCTCCACCCTCTTGCTCAGGCGGCCCATTCATGACCATCGCTCTTGCTCAGACCACCAGCACGGTGGGCACCAGAATTCTGTCTGTTGGCAGTTACCGACCCCCACGAATCGTCACCAACGCTGAGATTTGCACGCGGATTGATTCCACCGACGAATGGATTCAAGAACGCTCTGGCATCGTCGAACGCCGCTGGGCAGCACCGGATGAGAGCGTCGTTGACATGGCAACGACAGCCGCCGAACGAGCAATGGCAGCATCGGGAATATCAGCTGAAAAACTTGGCATGGTCATTCTCGCCACGGTCACACATCCCTATGTGACCCCCTCAGCCGCCGCTGAAGTTCAGGATCGAATCGGAGCATCCAACGCTGCGTCAATGGACCTTTCCGCCGCTTGCGCGGGCTTCAGTTACGCCGTTGCGCTTGCATCAGACTTGGTGCGTTGTGGCACCTGCACATATGTGCTCGTCGTTGGTGTCGAAAAGTTGAGTGACTGGGTCGATCACGACGACAGAAGCACAGCTTTCATCTTTGCTGACGGTGCGGGTGCTGTCGTCATTGGACCATCCGACATTCCAGGGATCGGGCCGGTCGTATGGGGTTCTGACGGTTCGCAGAAGGACGCCATCAACATGACGCAATCCTTCATTGATTACCGCGATGTGGGTGGTGAGGTTTTCCCGGCACTCACGATGCAAGGTCAACAGGTGTTTCGGTGGGCTGTCACGGAGATGTCCAAAGCCGCGCAAGCCGCACTTGATGCCGCTGGCATCACAGCGGATCAGCTTGACGCGTTCATCCCGCATCAAGCCAATAACCGAATCACCGATGCCCTCGTTCGCGCACTCGCGCTGCCCGACACCGTGGCTGTTGCTCGTGACATCACCCACATGGGAAATACCTCCGCAGCCTCTATCCCTCTTGCCATGGATGCAATGCTCGAATCGGGCGAGGCACCACATGGCGGAACAGCGCTCCTCATAGGCTTCGGTGCAGGTTTGGTCTTCGCCGCACAGGTTGTGACCTTGCCTTAATTCGTTCACACAGACTCCCGTCGAAGAGGCGGGTCGCCAGGTAAACAACATGAAAGGAAGCACAATGAGCCAGCAGGACATCCTGGAGGGCCTTGCCGCCATCGTTAACGAGGTAGCCGGCGTTCCCGTGGAAGACGTTCAACTCGACAAGGCATTCGTCGATGATCTCGACATCGATTCCCTTTCCATGGTTGAGGTCGTCATGGCCGCTGAAGACAAGTGGGGCGTGAAGATTCCTGACGAAGAGGTCAAGAACTTGCGCACCGTAGGCGATGCAGTGACCTTCATTTCCGCAAACTCCTGATTGTCAGACCGGACCGCGGTGCACAGATCTGCGGTCCGGTCAATCAGGAACTGATCCACCACGACAAAGGAGTTCTCCATGACACGCGAGGTTGTGGTCACTGGAATGGGTATGACGACTCCCCTAGGAGGAGATGTCGCATCCACCTGGTCAGCGCTACTGGCCGGAACTTCTGGCATCAGCACCATCACTGACGAATGGGTGCTCGAGCAGCCCTCACACATTGCTGGATTCATGGCGGTTGATCCCACGGATGTACTCGATCGGGTCGAATCACGGCGCATGGATCGCTCACAGCAGGCCGCCCTCGTGGCAGCCCGAGAAGCATGGGCTGATGCAGGCGCGCCAGACATGGATCTCGACCGGCTCGGCACAGTTATCGCCACCGGAATCGGCGGCGTCACTTCCCTCCTGAATGCCTACGACACCTTGCGCGAACGCGGAGCGTCCCGCGTCTCCCCCCACTTGGTCACGATGATCATGCCGAATGGCCCCGCGGCCATTGTTGGCCTCGAACTTGGTGCGCGCGCCGGCGTACACACCCCAGTCAGCGCCTGCGCATCTGGTGCTGAAGCGATCTCCTATGCGGCCCGCATGATCCAAGAGGACCGTGCTGACGTTGTTGTTGCAGGCGGCACCGAGGC
>CAIXFB010000272.1 GCA_903918595.1 uncultured Actinomycetes bacterium | reverse complement strand
TGAGGAGTGCTGACTGCAAAGGGGCCTGTCTCGAGGCCATTAAGTCAAGACTTCACTTACAAAAGGTAGAAACACCAATATAAAGGTGAATCGAGGCAGGCTTACGCGAGAGAAGGTGTTGAGTATGAAGTGAGGATGTGGGCCGCTTTATAAGGCGAGTGGGCTAGCCAGCTACGCCCACTCACCTACCACCTACCCGGCAATAACGTCTTTTTGACCCATCCCTCCCGTGACGGCGGCCAGTTGCTCCTCGGTGAGGTCAGCATCAGAGTCGCGTAGGGCCGGCATGGTGATGGTGATTTCGGCTGCGTCACCTTCACGTGCAGTCACCGTGAACCACTCCGGTAGATCCAGCCCCGCGGCTGCTAGCACTGCTTTGGGGTCAGCAAGGAAACGTTCCCGCGCATCCGCATCAGTCACCGCCGGGGCAAGAGCCGCTAGAAAACCTTGAGCATCCATGCTTTCTCCACATGTTAAGTAGTTAGTAAGAAGATACCCCGCAACAAACAATGGGGAAAGCAATCTGCCTATCACTCAGTGAACGCCCGCCTACACGCGCTCGGGTCTGATGCAGGATCAGGTGACAGTTTCGGTCACGCAGCCTGGTTGGCTGGTGTGGTCACGATGGTCTCGAGTTCGATCGGGGTCAATCTGTCTAGGGAGTCTTATTTTCTGCCTCGGTGGTAGGTCCGTTCTTTTGCAGCAAGTTGAACAAACTTTCCATGGCGGCGTTGTCTCCTGCTGCTCCGACTCTTCCCATGACCTTCATCACGCTGCAAGAGGTCGAACACCACACCATCGACACTTGGGAATTCTTCGATAGTTCGGTCGTCATTGAATGCATGGCGAGTCGAAGAAAAAAGGGTTCAGTGAAAAGGCCTCGGCGGCTAAACTGTCGCCATGATGAGGGGTTCATGGGGCCAGAGCAAACTCCTGACCAAGAAGTCTTGGGCGGTCATCCGTACGCACCGGTATCTCCTTCTGTTCCCAGTCCTTGGATTTCTCGCAAGCCTTATCCCGCTCGCGGTCTTCTGGATTCCCGCTGCGTGGCTATTCGTCAACGATCAAATCGCAGCAGGAGTGGTTCTTGCAATCGTGGGGCTCTTCGCAAACCAGATCGTTCTCTCCATCGCCTCAGGCGGACTCGTAGCTTCAGCGGATGTGGAACTTTCCGGTGGCAGTTCATCCATCGGCCATGGGATCGGTCGCGCACTCGTGCGCATCTTCCCCCTCATCGGGTGGGCACTCATCGCGACCGTCATCAACGTCATCGTCGGATTTATCCGAGGCAACGGAAATGGCGGCGCTGCATCTGCGATGCGCAATCTGGCCGCCGCAGGCGTTCTGGCGATGTGGCAACTCATTACATTCTTCGTATTGCCCTTCATCATGCTCGACGGCCTCGGCCCAATTAAGGCCGTCAAAGCATCATTCGCCCTGTTCAAGCAGAAGTGGGGCACACAAATTTTCGGTGGTGTTCGCATCGGGGGGCTTGTTGCCCTGGTAACGGGAGTGCCGGGAATTCTGCTCGCCGCGGTTGGCTTTTTTGCCGCGTCCTCCGAAACATCCGCCCTGGTTCCTTTGGGCGTGGGACTGGTCATCATCGGCGTGATCATCGTGATGATCGGTGGCCTTGTGCTTTCCACTATGCGGGGGATCTTCTCGGTTGTTCTCTTCCGCTACGCCAAGGATGGCGTGGTGGAAGGTGACTTCACGGAAAGTGAACTCACCGGCGCGGTTCGGACCAGCAGTTAAGTTTCTAGTTCGAGTGGAGAATTCCGGCGCCGCATCAGTTTGTTCAGACCCTGACGAGGACTGCGAGCACGAATTGAAGGATGCGAAGGCAACGCTGGCTAGTTGTTGGATGAGGCGCGTGTTGGGACTTCGCCGTATCGGTTAGGTCCGGATGTGCTCGGGAGCAATGCGAAGATCAGCAAAACGATTCCGCCGATAACGGAGATGAGTCCCAGCACCAGGCCGATCGCAAAAGCGACCTCATTCTGCAAGGCAGAGATGGCAAAGAAGAAAAAGCCACCGAAACCGATCATGATGGTCAGCACGTACCACCAGCCCGACTTGTTGGAATCGTGCAGGCGCCTAAACCAGACGGCGCTGACAGGAATGATGGTCGCTAAGAACCAAACCAAGGTTCCTGTGCTTCCCACCTGAGCGAGAAGCCCCCACAACTGTGGATCTGCACTGGTGGCGATTCCCACTGAGGACATGATGAACAGGGCTACGTAAACGATGGCCATGAGCAGGGAGAACCACCAGAACTCCGAGCGAGTGGCGCGTCCGCGAAAGTTCACGTAATTCCGGAGGACATGCGTGATGGCTTGGCTGAACCCCATGCGAACCCCTCGCTCGTACTGACGAATGTGACTTCAAGGGGGGAGATTAGCGGACGGCGTTCTTGCTTTGGGCGTTTTTGGTCCATGGCGACGCCCACGGCGGAGGTGATCCTTTATTAAGCACGCCTGATTATCCGCGCAGTCGTACACGCCAGCGTCTAGACGAATCGCGAACGAGAAGTTATTCCGAATGCCAGCCTCATGCGCATAGCTAGGACCATGTGATGCACATGTGCCGTCGATGGGCATGAAACTGACCATCAACGATAAGAGAAAGAGATCCTCACTTTGGAGGTCGTAGCAATACATTTTTGGCGGATGCAAAGGCGTTGCTGACGGTTACGTTGGCACCTTGACCCGTGGGCATTTGTTTTTGCTGCAAGGATGTCGACCATGCCAAAGGCTTTTCCAAGAGAGTTCCGCGATGATGACATAGCGTTGGCTCAGCGCCGTGAAGATGGCCTGCATGCCTAGCAAGGACAGGGAATCTCTCGCCAAACACCGGCCGCGCTTGTTGCATGACAGCTTGCAATCAACTGCCTCGCCACGACCGTCTTCCGGGATGCGCATCGCAATCCTCGATCGAGACCCCGCTGCCCCCACCTACCCGCACGATCTTGCAGCTCACTTGGTCGCGGCGGGCGCTCACGTTCAACCAGTTATCGCAGCGCAACTCGCCGTCACGTCGTTCGGCAACAGCACGTCGGTAACGGTCGCCGGCCAGCCTCTACTGGCAGACGTCGTTCTGACGCGTGCGGTAGCCCTGCTGGACGACTTGATCGGGCCGGCACTGACTCTGCTCGAGCAGCAGGGCGTGTGGATCTGCAACCCCCCTGCCGCAGCGTCCATCGCGCGGGACAAGGTCAGAACCGCAATCGCCTTGGCCTCTTCGGGTGTGCGCGCAGTACCGACAATAGGGGTCGCATGCGCACCGGCACGCGACATTGAGCGATGCCTGACGTCCCTGAACGGTCCGCTTGTTATCAAGCCGGCCGTGTCCGGGGGAGGCGTGGGCGTCGTCAAGGTCCCCGACGCCACAGCAGCTGTACTGCATCTCGAGCGACTGAGCAACCGGCTCGACTTCACCGATCAGGAACTCGTCATCGCCTCTGCATGCCATTACGTCGTCCAGCCCTTCATTCCGGCGGGCCGGGACTACCGCGTGTTTGTCATCGACGGGCAAGCCGTCGCGATGTCACAGCGGACTGCCAACGAAAAAGACTTCCGCACGAACGGGCCGTATGCGCTGAGCGATCATCCCTACTGGGATGACGAATTCGCGGCCCTCGGAATTCAGGCCACTGCAGCGCTCGGACTCGACTATGCGGGGGTCGACGTTATTGAGGTCGACGGCCGGCCAGCCGTACTCGAGGTCAACGGATGGCCAGGCTACGCAAAGACAGCCATGATCACCGGAGTTGACATCGCTGGCCTGCTCGCTGCCTATCTGCTGACCGGTCACCGGTGAACGCCCAGCGTGTTGATACGCCAGTTGGGCCTATCGACGTCGTGGCCGGCTCGTCGCTCGTGTTCGCCGCCCCTCATGAGCGCGAGCAGGTTCGCGACGGGGTGGTCAAGCAAGCTGAAGCCGGAACTGGTCCGCTAATTTTTGAGCTCGCGCGGATGACTGGCTGAACCGCATCCGTGCGTCGAACGGGCACTTGAGGCTGCACGCGGAGGGCTTCTTGTAGATGTTCACATGATGCGTACATCCGCCTGATGTTGGCGATCGTCAACGTTGTGGTTCACAGGCATGAAGCCACTCTTGTGGTGTTCCTCATGACACCCTGGCCCTGACTGATTGAACTCGATGCGTTACTTTCCGGTCCACGGAAAACCGTTTCGTGTTGTCCCTGTTAATCCATTACTCATCAAGGAGCGCTTCATGTCCGAAGTCGTCGAATTCACTCTCAACGTGAAGCCAGGGCATTACGCCGAAGTGTTGAGCCGCTACGCAGAGTTTGCACACAAGTTCGGCGAGACCAATCCTGCCTTCATCAGCCAGCTCGTGGTTGGCGACGAGGCTGCGGGCATCGTTCGTGGCATTGGTATCTACACCGATCACGCTGAAGCCGCAGCTGTGAATAGCGATGCATTTTTTGGCGATTTCATGGACGTGATTGAGCCACTGATTGAAGGCGCACCAACCCGAGTTTCACTTGACCTCGTTCTCTCTTGGAGCAAGTGACCCTTTCATCAGTTCTCCCTCACATCGGCCGCTGGGAAACTGACGACCAGTGGCCGATTCAGGTATCGCAAAGGCGCGCAGAAACTGAACCGATTTCTCGGACGGGCTGGTGAGGTGACACAGACTCATCCGATGCATGCATCAGATGACGAGAATCCGTCATAGTTCGGCCTTCCCTCCCATAGTGTGGGGGCCGCTTGAGCGAAAGGGGCGGTCGTGACTGTGGTGATGGCACCTGTCATAGGGAGTCTGCACGGGCTTCGCGTACTTCGGCCGACGAGCGTTGCCGAGGTCTTCGATCTTTTGGAGCGGTATCCAGGGGCCCAGTTGGTCGCCGGCGCGACTTGGCTCATGCGCGCCCCGATGAGAGCTGAGTCCCTCGAAGGCGACTTCATCCTGCTCGCGGGTGTGGCTGGCCTCGATACGTGCACGGTCGGTGATGGTGCGGAGTTCGGTGCGATGGTCACCTTGCATCGAGTCGCGGTGGCCACCGCCGGTGTCAGCAGTTTGCGGGCCCTCCATGAGGCTGCGAGCAAAGCGGCAACGCCTGCCCTGCGACGGATGATCACCCTCGGCGGCAGCATCGCGGCGACCAGCTTTCATGCCAGTGACCTGGTGCCGGCGCTCTTGTGCCTCGAGGCTGAGATCGTGACCGATCGGGGTCTGATCATTCGAGCTCGAATTCCCGCCGCCGACAGCGTGAGTTGCCACGAGCGACTCACCTGGCGCAGCGGGAACGAATACTCAGTGGCGACCGTGTCGATGAGTCGGGTGACCTCGACAGGCGAGATCCGGGTCGCCCTCGGCTCAGTGGAGTCGGCACCCAGGCGGTGGACGGAGGTCGAGCAGGAGTTGGCACAAGGCCCGCTCACGCCAAAGCGGGCGGAGGAGGTGGCGCGGGCGCATCTCGAAGGTCTTCGCCCCGTTGCCGCTCCGGGCATACCTGCCGAATATCGCCTCTCAGTTGTTCCTACGGTGTTGGCCCGAGCTGCTGGCAGGCTGGCATGAAGCGAGACCTGATCGAGGTCGTCGTCAATGATGATCTTCGCTACCTGCCGTGTTCCGGACTGATGTCCCTTGCGGAGGCGCTGCGAGATGAACTGCATCTCACCAGCGTCAAGATCGGCTGCTCGGAGGGCACGTGCGGTTCTTGTTCGGTGATCTTGGACGGGGAGCCAGTCCTGGCGTGCTTGACGCCCGCGGTTGCGTGCGATGGCCGCTCGGTGCGCACCGTCGATGGGCCAGGCGAACTCGAGCACCTGCAACGGGAATTGCGAGAGGCGCTCTGCGAGGCAGATGCGGTGCAGTGCGGGATGTGTATTCCCGGCATCGTCGTACTCGCTAGTGCTCTCATCGCGCAGGGCGAGATTCGCACGTCGGAAGACATCCCGCGAGCCCTCGTCGGGAGCATCTGCCGGTGTTCGGGGTACACCCGCATCGTGTCAGCGATCGAACAGGTTTTGGTGTCACAGCCTTCTGAACGAAGGAGCACGCCGTGACGGCGCTGGGAATGAACATGCGCCGTCGGGACGCCGCGGACAAGGCGGCGGGACGCACTGTTTACGCATCGGATGTGATCAAGCCGCGCATGCTGCACGGTGCTGTGCTGCGCTCTGGTGTGGCCAGCGGTGTCATCACGCACCTCGATGTCGAGCTGGCTCGATCGATGCCCGGCGTCCGTGCCGTGCTCACGGCCGAAGCCTTTCCGGGCCTGTACGGCGTGGGCATTGCTGACCATCCCTGGCTGGCACGCGGCGAAGTCCGGTATGTCGGAGAGCCGATCGTCGCAGTTGCTGCGGACTCGCCGCTGATCTTGCAGGCTGCGCTCGCCGCGATAGAGGTGATGATCGAGGAACGCACGCCGGTGGTCACCATGGCTGAGGCCCTTGACCCTGACGCCCCGATCCTTCATCCCGACTGGGCCGAATACGAAGTCCTGGTAGACGTGGATGTTGCACGTGGCGGAAATGTGGCCTGGCAGGCGACCGTGGTGCGAGGTGACGTGGACGAGGTCTTCGCCCGCACGGATGTTCGTATCGTGGAGAGCCACTTCCGGGTCGGCCGGCAGAATCAGGCCTCCCTTGAAACGCGAGCGTGCGTGGCCACGGACAGCGACGGACGACTCATGATCGAGACCTCGACGCAGGTGCCATGGTCGGTGCGAAACTGGACCGCGAAGATCCTGGGGGTCGATTCGTCATCGGTACGGGTGATCGTGCCCCCCGTCGGTGGTGGCTTCGGTATGAAGTTCGAGGTCGGACTGGAGCCCTATGCGGCCGCCTTGGCCAGGGCAACTGGTCAACCCGTGCGTTTGGTCAACTCCCGCATCGAGGAGATGGCGACCGCACTCTGTCGTGAGAACGCCGAGATCCGGCTGCGGTCCGCGATCACCGCAGACGGTCGCATCGCCGCGCGCGAGGGCGTCGTGCTGATGGACTGTGGTGCCTACAGTGGTGAGCAGCCCTTCCTGACCACGATGACCGCGCACACACTGTTTGGCAACTACGAACTTGGTTCCGTCCGTCTCAACTCGCAAGCCGTCTACACCAACACTGCTCCCACCGGTGCATTCCGCGCATGCAACGGTACCTACGGCACGTTCGCTCTGGAGCGGCACACGGACGAGATCTGCCGACAGCTCGATCTCGACCCGGAGGACTTCCGCGCCCGCAATGTGCTCAAGGATCAGAGCCTGGGCTCTACCGGACAGGTGTTCTCGGGGAACGTGCATCACGAACTGCTCGACGTGATCGCCGGGATGCGGCCCGCTCTCGACGAGGTCGAGGTGCCTGCGGGCTGGCTTCGCGGACGAGGTACGGCCGTGGGTACCTGGTTCGTTTTCGTGGGTCCGTCGGCTGCCACGATCAACCTCAATGCGGATGGCAGCGCGACTCTGGTCACCGCAGGGGTGGAGATCGGTTCCGGTTCCACCGTGCAGGCCATTCCGCAGATCGTGGCCGAGGTCCTTGGCATATCGCCCGAATCGGTCGTCGTGATGCAGGCCGACACTGATGCTGCCGGATATGACGTCGGCGTAGGTGGCGGGCGCACCACCGTCTCACTCGGGGCGGCGGCCCAGGAGGCGGCACTCGACGTTCGCGGAAAACTTCTCGATGCGGCGTCGGAGCTCATGGAGGTGTCACCGCGCGACCTCGAGGTGCGCGATGGCCGGGTGATGGTGGTCGGTGATCCGTCGACGACACGCTCCGTCGCAGAGGTGGCCTCGTACGCGCAGGCCCAACACGGGCCCCTCATCGGCAACGGGGCGTTCACGACCCGGGGCACGGAATGCCAGTCCGGCTGTGCGGCCGGACACATGATCGATGCACTCGACATCCCGATCTTCACGGTGCATGAATGCGAGGTCGCCGTCGATCCCGCGACGGGTGTTGTCCGCGTTCTGGACTACCGCGTGGCGCAAGATGTCGGCCGCGCCATTAATCCGGACGCCATCCGCGGGCAGATCCAGGGAGGAGTGGCCCAGGGACTTGGCTACGCGCTTAGCGAGGAGATCACCATCGATGCACGCGGCTGCATTGAGCAGCGGGGCTTCGGCGATTATCACCTTCCTCTCGCCGGTGACGTCCCTGCCGTGCGCAGCGAACTGCACGAGGGTGCACCGTCGTACGGGCCGTTCGGTGCGAAGGGTGCGGGGGAGATCCCCATCCTCAACGTCGCTGCAGCCGTCGGGAATGCGATCGCCGATGCGATCGGGGAGCCGATCAGCGAGTTGCCGATGACGCCTCCGCGCGTACTCGCTGCCATGCGCGGTACGTACCGGCAGTTCAGGCTCGATCACCTGAATGAACCGTGGCATTCCTATGTGGTCGGTGACATTGACGCGCAGCATGGGCCACGAGCGACGTAGTAGCGCGTAC
>CAIXFB010000271.1 GCA_903918595.1 uncultured Actinomycetes bacterium | reverse complement strand
TGGAATACACCGCTACGCACCACATCATGATCAAACACAGTCAGCCTGTGGTGCACGACTCGTTCCGGCCCGCCTGACCTGCAAAGTCCTTTTTCTCACTTGCCGTTCGCGGGGTTCACGTCCCGTACATCTCTTCGTTCCGTACATCTCTTTTTTTGTTCCACCAGATAAAACCAATACGACAACACTCTTGCAGTTTTATTCAACGCACTGTTCATTTTTCATCCAGCGAGAATGACTTCCCCGTTTACCTTTCCTCTCTACCGTCGAATTAACTTTCCACCCTCTGAATTCAACGTGAAAGGAAATACATCATGAAGGGATTTCGGACAGCAGCAGTAGCAGGGGTTATCGCTCTTGGCGTGAGCGCAATCGTGGCCACGCCCGCGCAGGCGCATGGTCGCCCCGTGCTTCAGCAGTTGCCTATGCCAGCCTCAGGTTTGTGTGCCGACGTGGATGCGCCCACAACGTTGAATCTGAGCGGTGTCGCCTCGGGTGGATGGACCCGGGCATGGGCCCAGTGGACTAACGGGGGTCAAGGCGGAAACGTGTGCTCACGCACGCTCGTGAGAAACAACTCCACCGGCAGGTACCAAGTTCAGAGCTGATTGGCGGGATTCTCACACCGAGTGGTTGGCCCCTGCCTGTTTCGGAGTGTGCCCTGGCAGGGGCCTCCGCGGGATCTTGCACGCGATGATCCCAATGCCCGACGCAATGATGAAGACGGTCCAGCCGGTAGAGAACACCAGCGTGGTGAACGGGTTCACCGGTTGTGAGATCGCTGCAGCGGCGGTGATCAGCACGAGGACTTGACCAAGGCGCCCGGACTTCCAGAGCACCACCATCAGCGGGATGCCCAAGATGATGGTGTGGAACCACGCGATGGGGCTCACCGCAAGGATCAGCCAGTTCAAGATCCAGAACAGTTCCTGTTTGCGCAAGTAGGCGATCAGCGCAACCACGAGCGCGATGATCCACGCGAGGTATTCGGGCAACCCCCACCTGCGGAAGAACGATCCGATGGTGAGCAGGTCATCACGTTGCATGTTGGCCGTGATCGAGTCACGCGAGGTGGTCAGGAAATCGGCGATGATGGTCGGTTCAAACGCGAGCGCGATCAACAGCAGCGCGAGCACTGTGCCAACAGCCACCATGATCGTTTTCCACTGCCGGTGCACCAGGGGATAGAGCAGCAGGATCAATCCGATCCCGCGGGTGGCACCGAGCAAGCCGTAAGACAAACCACCAGCTATCGGGCGCGCCCGCATTCGCCACGCGAGTGCCACCAGCAACGCTGAAAGCGGGTAGGTGCTGACGAGTGCCCACTTGCCCGGCACCGACAGACCAATCACTACTGCGAGTGGATAAGCGATGTGTGGTGCAACACGCAGCAAACGCATTGTCAGCGCGATCGCGCAGAACGAGGCAACCACCCAGAAGGAGAGCCACCAGCCGTAATCAATAAAACCAAGTGGGACACCGAGTGGGATGCTCATTGGTGGATGCGAATGCACCGAGAGATCCACAAACTCCAGTTCCATGCCGATCAGTGGGTGCAGCACCTCGAGTGAGTCATAGGCCTTGAAGTCCGGGCGGATCAGTCCAACCGCCGAGGCAACTTCCCAACCTGCGTCAGTCCAGCCGCCCAGCCCGGCGAGCTTTCCTACAACGTCGCCAAAGCCAAACGTGGTGAACGCTTCAGAGAACCGCGGCCACAAAGCACGAGCGATGAAGGGGATCAGTGCGATCGCGAGCAGGTTCGCGATCAGTTCACGTGAGTGTCGGCGCACCAGCACAGGTTATGCCCAGCGCCGCGGATCGAGCAGTTCTAGATCACCTGACGCTAAAGATTCTGGGGCTGACTCTGCCGTGGTTTGCCAGGCGGTCGCTATCGCGTCCAGTTCAGCACCTGAAGTGACCCCCACCACGATCTCCGTTGCCCAGGGCAGTGCGTGCACATGCCGAAGGGCATAGACGAGCGGTGAAAAGCCAGCGCCCATCGCTGCCGCCTGAAATGCCAACACATCGGGATGCGCACCAAGACCACCAGCACCCGAACCACCGAGTAGCAACCCCTGCAAGAACGCGCTGCGCACCTGCACGCGCACCCCCGCTAATGAGAGGTCGCCAAGTACCTGCGAGTTATCAAGTCTGCGGTCGATCGCATTGGCGGGCACCTGCACCGCACCGAGTGGCACACCGCCCATCAGGAACGCGGAGCGCGCAGCTGCAACTTCATCCTCGGAATAGACCGAAACTCCGACGGCCTGAACCACTCCCGATTCAAGCAATGCACCCAACTCGTTCACAACGTCTGGACGCACCGCATCAGAGAGTGCATCCCAGTCGTGCACGAGCAACGTCTCAACGGAAGAGCGGCCAAGAGATGCAAGCCCTGACTGCACCGCCTCAGCCATCGCAGCAGGATCAGCCCCGGCGACCTTTGTGGTGATGGCAAAGGCATCAGCCCACGGCTGCAAGCGTGCGTGAGCATCGCCATAACCTCCAGCGGTGTCTACGGCAGAGATCCCCCACGATTGAGCCACCGAGACGATCCCGGTGATCTCGGCATCCGAGAGGCGCCCTACAGCGTTGGTGATGCCGTAGGCATTTCCCCATTGGGCGGTGCCGAGGACTAAAACACTCGTGCGCCCGTTGCGTTCTGGCTGATTACTCATGAGGGCTGTCCACCCAAAAGGTCACCTGCCACTGATCATTCGTCTGACCATCAATGGAGGCGACCCAGTGGTAGTGATTCCGTGGTTCTAGCACCAAACCAGGTGCTGGGAATTCAACGAGCATTGTTCCCACGCCGCCTGCGCCATTCGGAGCTCCTGGGCGCGCATTCACTTTGATTGCCTGACTAATCGTGATGGGTCGGCCTTGCGCGTCAAGTACTGCGGATCGATCATCGGTCATTAACGTCAAGGTAATCGGGATTGAAATGTTGCATCGATCCCATGGCACATCGACTATCGCACCGAGAGAAAACACAATGCCTTGCCCGGGTGCTAAGGCGGTAACACTCCAGCCGGCGTTGAGCAGGTTCAGGCCGCCCGTGTGACGATCCACCGTTGCCCGGTCGGCAATGAATAGAGCGGCGCGATAACCGATATGCATCAGGCAACCCTCTCATCATCTTGTGTCGTATTTGCCGGACCAGCCGGTTCGACGTTGCCGTCTGCGAGGAAAACTACCGAAGACGACACCCCACCAGTGTTCACCAGAAACTGCGGGTCTGACTTCATACGCACAGCGCTCGTGGTTGCAAAGTTCGATGCCGTCAAGGCACCACTGAACATCGACTCAACCGCAGAAGTCTCTTGATCGAGCCGCTCCAGCACCCATTCGCGCAGAAGAGCGGAGGGTGCAACCTCAATGGCCTCTGCGACAGTGCGCAACTGAGCAATGCGATCAACTGGAATCCGCACGCTATAGACCTGAGCAGCCGCATTCTTACCTCGTGCAGGTCGGAAAGCGCGCGGAACGGGAAGATCCCCACGAGCGACTTTCTGGGCGTATTCAATCTCGCCATCACCTGAATACTGCGACGCATTCACATCTTTACTGCCCATCACGCATCTCCTCGTATAGCCGCACGAACTTCGGGCTAGCCCGCCATGCCGTCTCGCCATTCCAATCCATAGTTGGCCTATCGCCTACTGGACTCAAGATCACATGCAAGATTCTTTTCGCACTCACCGAATAACCAATAACCGCAATGGTGCGGCCCGAGCGCGATCCCGAAGGAAAAACGATCGCATCCACATCAAGAGCGGCCTCTGAAGCGTGCTCGATGGGCACACCATCTCCACCGCCTCTTTTTGCTCGTTCTGCAGGGTTGTGGTCACGACCTATCGCTCCCGTCCAGTCAACCGTGGAGATCACCAGATCGCGAAAGTGCACTCCCAAGAATGAGTGCGAGCTATCCGGTCCCTCCATCAACAAAGTGTAATACGTTTCGTATTACGTGACAAGACATCTTGCCCGCGCCCGATACGGTTTCCCCATGGTCCCCACTGCGACGCCCCCGAGCACCAGCTCAGGGCCGCCAGCTGAGCGCCCCGCCGAGAACCCCTGGACCAAGCGCAACCTGCTCACCATCGCAGGGCTCACCGCGATCGTCTTCCTGATCGCCCAGCGCTGGTCAGGCCTCGACACCCCTGATTCAAGCTTCTACGCCTCCCTGGCCCTGTTTGGCGACGAGGTCACCGATCGTGCTCCAGATGACTCCTACTTCTGGACCCG